>JBOHIU010000022.1:0-15752 GCA_050725855.1 Xanthobacteraceae bacterium
GCGAGGGAAACACCGGGATGGCGACGAACCGGCTCTTGCCGTTGCCGGCCAGGCTGATGAATTCGGAAGCCGACAGCTCCGAGGCGTCGAATTCCTCGCCGCCGACCATGCGGTCGAAAATCTGCCGGCCCGATGGGAACACGACGACGTTGAGATCGATGCCTTCGACCGGTACCTCGCCGGCGCGCAGCGGTTCGATGCGATCGTAACGGCAACTCGCATAGGTCAGGGGCAGGGGGGACATTTCTGTTCAGACGTTGTTGCTTGAGGGCCATGCGCGGCGCCGATTGGCGCCCCCGGCATTGTGTGCCATTGGATAGCGCGGCGGCGCAACCCGGCCCGTTCGGCGCGAAACATGCACGAGACCGATTTCCTCCACGAACATGCCATGACCGACGACGAGCGCGCCGCGCTCGCCCGCGCGATCTGGAGCGAGGAGAACGTCGAGTTCAAGACGGTCGGCATCGACATCGGCAGCTCGACCTCGCATCTCCTCTTCGCCAAGGTCGCCTTGCAGCGCCAGTCGCAGGGGCTGTCCAGCCGCTTCGTCGTTGTCGACCGCGAGATCGTCTGGCGTTCGCCAATCCTGCTGACGCCGTTTCTGCCCGACGGCACCATCGATGCGCAGGCGCTCGGCGCATTCATCCGCGGCTGCTACCGCGATGCCGGTCTCACCCAGAGCGAGATCGACAGCGGCGCGGTCATCCTCACCGGCGAGGCGATCAAGCGCAAGAACGCCCGCACCATCGACGAATTATTCGCCGCCGACGCCGGCAAGTTCGTCTGCGCCACGGCCGGACATCTGCTCGAATGCCGGCTGGCGGCGCACGGCTCGGGCGCGGTGGCGCTGTCCAAGGCCCGCGGCGCCTGCATCCTCCACGCCGACATCGGCGGCGGCACCCCCACGCTCGCGTTGATCGACCGCGGCAGCATTGTCGGATTGTCGGCGTTCGCGGTCGGTGGCCGGCTCGTCGCCACCGATCAAAGCGGCGCCTGGAGCCGCATCGATCATTCGGCGCGGCTTGTGGCCGACGATCTGGGCGTGGCGCTCTCGCCGCAGGCGCTCGCCGATCCCGCGCTCCGGCAAAAAATCGCCGGCCGCCTCGCCGCCGTGGCGGCCGATTATATCGTCGGCGGTCCGCTCGATGATCTCGGCCGGTCACTTCTTCTCACCGAGCAATTGCCGCACCGCCCGAAGCCCACCGCGATCACGTTCTCCGGAGGCGTCGCCGAATACATGTTCGGTCATGAGCAGACCGAATTCGGCGATATTGCCAAACTGCTTGCCGGCGAACTGGCGCGCGAACTGAGCCGGCGTAGCGCGCTGCCGCTGATCGATCCCGGCCAGCGCATCCGCGCCACCGTGATCGGGGCCTCGCAATTCACCGTCCAGGTCAGCGGCAAGACGATCTATCTGCCTGATCCGTATGTGCTGCCCGTGCATAACGTGCCGGTTGTCCATGTCGATATCGAGGACGGCGGAGCGATCGACGCGCCGCGGCTTGTCGCCGCGATCCGCACCGGGCTCGACGAGGTCGATCTCGATCGCAGCCCGCGCATGGCGATCGCCTTTTCCTGGCGCGGTGACCCGGAACACGCGCGGCTGAAGGAAGCCGGCGCGGCCATTGTGCGCGCGCTCGCCCCGCGCGCCGGTGCGATCAAGCTCCTCATGCTGATGATCGACGGCGATGTCGGCAAGACATTCGGACGCATCCTGCATCGCGAACTCGATTGGCCGGGCAAGATCGTTTCCATCGACGGCATGGAGTTGCATGAACTCGATTACGTCGATGTCGGCGAGCTAATCGCCCCGCCCGGTGTGGTGCCGGTGGTGATCAAATCGCTGCTGTTTGCGTGACGTCATTCCGGGGCCGAGCGGAAGCGAGGAGCCCGGAATCTATAGTCTCAAGTCATGCAGAATGATCGATGAGCTTATGCCTCTGACGCAGGGGTTATGGATTCAAGGCTCGCGCCTGCGGCGCGCCCCGGAATGACGGATAGAGACACGTCGGCTATAACAGGGCCAAAGCCCCTCGGAGAAAGCACATGAACATCCGCGAAGTCCCGCAGCCGGCCGTTCCCTCGCCAGTCAGCACGGCGGAGAAGGGTGGCGGCCGGTTCGGCATCGATCCTTATCTCGATTGGCTCAAGGTCGAGGGCATTCCGCTCACCGAGGATTACGGCGTCTACCTGTTCGACGTGCCGACCGCGCCGTGGCCACGTTACGGGGTCAATGGTGCGGCGGTGCATCTGAAAGGCCGCGGCGATTTCGCCAACATGTTCGTGTTCGAGATCGGGCCGGGTCAATCAACCACGCCGCAGCGTCATCTCTACGAAGAAGTCATCTACGTTCTTGAAGGCCACGGCTCGACCCAGCTCGAATTCGCCGATGGAACGAAGCGCAGCTTCGAATGGGGCGAGAAAAGTCTGTTCGCCATCCCGCTTAATGCCAAGTACCGACATTTCAACGCCAGCGGCACCGAGCGCGCGCTGCTCGTGAGCACCACCAATCTGCCGATGATGATGAATGTCTTTCACAACGAAGCCTTCGTGTTCGGCAACGACTTCGATTTCGCCGAGCGCACCGGCAAGAAGGAATATTTCTCCGGCGATGGCGATCTCATCACCGTGCGTCAGGGCAATCACATGTGGGAAACGAATTTCGTTCCCGACCTGACCTCGATCGAGCTGAAAAGCTGGGGCGACCGCGGCGGCGGCGGCACCAACATCATGTTCGTGCTCGCCGACGGCACCATGCACGCGCACATTTCCGAAATGCCGGTCGGTACCTACAAGAAGGGCCACCGGCACGGCCCGAGCTTCCACGTCATGTGCGTGGTCGGCCTTGGCTATTCGTTGATGTGGTTCGAGGGCGAAAAAGATTTCCGCCGCATCGATTGGAAACACGGCATGGTGCTGGTGCCGGCCGACCGCCAGTTTCACCAGCATTTCAACACCGGGCCGCAGCCGGCCCGCTATCTCGCCACCGCGGTCGGCGGCCTGCGCTATCCGACTACGCTCGCCAACCGCGTCTCGCTTCTCGGCACCGGCGGCGACGACAAGCCGGCGGTATCGAAGAGCGTCAAGGAAGGCGGCGACCAGATCGAATACCAAGATCAGGACCCGCGCATTCATCGCATCTGGCTTGAAGACATGCGCAAGAACGGCGCGCCGCCGAAGATGGAGAAATTCGTTGCGACGCCCGAGGACATGAAGGCGCGCGCAGGCTGACGCTTGGCGTTTTATGCATAGCGCGAGGCCGTGGGGTGGATCTCGAAGCATCGAAGAAAAAGGTCGCGGCGCTCACCGCGCCGCGCAACGCGGTGCTGGTCGGTGCCAGCGATCGGCCGGGAAGTTGGGCCGCCCGCGTCTGGCATAATTTGCAGCGCTTTGAATTTCCCGGCCCGGTCTATCTGATCAACCCGCACCGCCGCGAAATCTGGGGCGCGCCGTGCTATCCCGATTTCGCGGCGCTGCCGGAGCCGCCCGATCATCTGATCGTGTTGGTGCCGGCGCCGGGCGTGCCGGATATGTTGCGCAACGGCGCGGCGGCCGGCGCACGCAGCGCTACGGTGTTTTCTTCCGGCTTCGGCGAGGGCTTCGATGCCGAAGGTGCCAAGCTCGGCCGCCAACTCGCCGCCGCGATCGCCGACACCGGCCTCGCGGTGTCCGGTCCCAATTGCATGGGCAACCTCTGCGCCAAGAGCCGCTTGGTCACGCTCACCGAGGACCGGCCGTTGCGGGTGAAGCCCGGCCCGGTGGCGCTGGTCGGCCAGAGCGGCGGCATGATGCTGTTTCTCAATCAGGCGCTCGAGGAGCGCGGCATGGATGCCGCCTACCTCATTACCAACGGCAATGAAGCTGGCCTCGCGCTTGCCGATTACGTCGCCTTCTTTGCCGACCAGCCTGATCTGAAAGTCATCATCATGTATGTCGAGGCCATCGCCGGGCTGGAAAGGTTCAAGGCCGCCTGCCGCCTGGCACGCGCTGTCGGAAAATCGATTGTCGCCGTCAAGCTCGGTCAATCGGAGCGCGGCCGCAACGCCGCCATGGCGCACACGGGATCGCTCGCCGGCGCCACCGAGGCATTCGACGCGGTCGCCGGCGAGCTTGGCGTCATCCGCGCCGAAACTCTGGACGATGCGGTCGAGGTTGCCGAGCTTTTGGTCCATGCCGACGCGCCTGTCGGAAGGCGCCTTGGCGCCATCACGCTGTCCGGCGCGCTGCGCGGTTTGCTCTTTGACGCCGCGGCGAAGAACGATCTGCAGTTGCCCGTGCTCGCCGAGGAGACGACGGCGAAACTGAAGACCGTGCTCGGCGTCGGATCGCTGGTCAGCAATCCGATCGATGGCGGTTTCAGCGTGTTGACCAATCCCGATGCCTACAAGATCTCGATCGAGGCCTTGCTGGCCGATCCGAACATCGACGTCATCTTGCTGCAGGAGAACATACCGCGCGAGCCTGGCGGCCTTCGCGCCGAGCGCTACATGGCGTCGGTCGAGAGCATCGTGGCGGCCGGCGCCAAAAAGCCGCTCGCTTTCCTGATGCCGGTCTCCTTCAGCCACACCGATTTCAGCCGCGCGCTGCGGGCGAAGTCGCCGCACGTGCCGATTCTGCAGGAAGCCAACAAGGCGTTGCGCGCCATTGTCAGCGTGGCGCGTCGCGATGAACTGGAACGGCTGGCGGCGTCACCTGTTGCCGCGCGCAACGCCGCGACGGATGCTGAAACCGCTGCCGCCGATGCCGTGCGTGCGTTGATCGCGTCCGGCGCCGCCGCGCTCGATGAAGCGCAGTCGAAGAAGCTGCTGTGCGCCTATGGAATCGCGACGCCGCAGGAGGTGATAGCGGGCTCAGCCGATGAGGCCGTCAAGGCCGCGCAGCAGATCGGCTATCCGGTCGTGTTAAAAGCGGTGTCGGCGAAGCTCCTGCACAAGTCCGACGCGGGTGTGGTGGCGTTGCAGCTTGTCGATGCCGCAGCGGTGCGCAGGGCTTATGCCAGTGTCGTCACAAACGCACAGCGTGCCGGCGTTAATCGGCTCGATGGCATGCTGGTGTGCCAGCATGTTGACGGTGGACTGGAACTTGTTCTCGGCTTGCATCGCGATCCCGAGATCGGTCTCGTAGCCATGGTTGGGAGCGGTGGTGTCCTGCTGGAACTGACCAAGGACGTCGCTTTCGCCGCGCCGCCGATCACGCGCGAGAAGGCCCGCGCCATGATCGAGCGGACACACGCCGCGAAGCTGATGGGCGGCTATCGCGGCGCGACGTCGCTCGACGTTGACGCGGCCATAGATGCGCTGGTCGCGCTCGGCCACATCGCCGAGGATTTGGCCGACGTGGTGGGCTCGATCGACATCAATCCGTTCGTGGTGTTGCCGCGCGGCGGGCTCGCGCTGGATGCGCTGTTCGTGCCGCGCGGTCGGTGAGGGTTCCCAGCGGGGTTGCCTGGCGCCCGCCGCTGCAGCATCATTCGCGCGAAAGCCCATGGAGGCGACCGTGGCCGAAGTGCTCGATCGCGCGCCCGATCTCGACATCGATCCCTACGACGATACTTTCATCGCCGATCCCTATCCGGGATACGCGGCGATGCGGAACGCGGGTCCGGTCTTCTACATGCCGAAATACGCGTGCTGGGGCATGGCGCGCTACAAGGAGGTGCGGCCGGCGCTGCTCGACTGGCAGACCTATTGCTCCGGCATGGGCGTCGGTTACACGCATTTCGGCAAGGACAAGCCGTGGCGGCCGCCGAGCCTACTGCTTGAGACCGACCCTCCGTTGCATGACCGCGTGCGGCGCATCGTCGATCGGGTGGTGTTTCCACCGGCGCTGCAGCGCCTGCGCGAGCCATTCGCCAGGGAGGCCGTCGCGGCGGTTGAGCGCATCCTGGCGCGAGGCCGGTTCGACGGCGTGAAAGAGTTGGCGGAGGCGTATCCGCTGAAGGTGTTTCCCGATGCGGTCGGGCTCGACGCCGACGGGCGTGCGAACCTGTTGCCCTATGGCGACATGGTGTTCAACGGCTTCGGGCCGCTGAATGCGCGCTTTCAGGCCTCGACCGCGAGCGCCGGCACGGTGGTGCCGTGGATCATGGCGAAATGTTCCCGCGCGGCGCTCGCGCCCGACGGGCTCGGCGCGCAGATCTACCAGGCTGTCGAGGCGGGCGAAGCGACCGAGGAGGAGGCGGGACTGCTCGTGCGCTCGTTTCTCTCCGCCGGGCTCGATACGACGGTCGCGGCGATCGGCAGCGCCCTCTATCTGCTCGCGACCAATCCCGGCGAGTGGCGCAAGCTGCGCGCCGATCCGTCGCTCGCCAAGGCCGTGTTCGAGGAAACGCTGCGGATGGAATCGCCAATTCAAAATCTCTTCCGCACGACGACGCGCGCGGTCGAACTCGGGGACTTGTGCATTCCATCGAACGAGAAGGTGCTGCTGTTGCTCGCCTCGGCCAACCGCGATCCCGACCACTGGCAGGAACCGGACCGCTTCGACATTACGCGCCGGGTGCAGGGTCATGTCGGCTTTGGCGTTGGCTTTCACGTCTGCATCGGCCAGGTGATCGCTCGCATGGAAGGCGAGCTTCTGCTGACTGCGCTGGCGCAGCGCGTCGCCTCGATCGAGCTTGCCGGGGCGCCGATACGCCGCTTCAACAACGCGGTCCGCGGATTCGCGAGCTTGCCGATCGAGCTGCGGGCGGCCTGACACGAAGAGCGCGGCAAGCGTTGTCGGCGATGCCGGCGGCGAGGCAGGAAGCCTCAAGCAGTTGGGCGGACCCAGCTCCGCGGCGCGTGCTAGCGTGGCGCGTGTTAGAACGAACTGATTCGGGATCGCCGAGAGATTATTCGGGTAATGCCGCAGCCAGCGACCTCCGCCCCCGTGCAACCGATTGAGACGACTGTGGCGGCGCTGCTGGAGGAGGCTCTCGCGCTGCATCGAACTGGCCGATTGGCCGATGCGGAGAGAATGTACCGGCAAATTCTGGCGATCGAGCCCGATCATTTCGACTGTTTGCACATGCTCGGCGTCATTTCCGCCCAGCGCGGCAAATACGCGGAGGCTGTCGAACAAATCAGTGCCGCTCTCGCGCTTAATCCGAATCACTTCGATGCTTTGTCCAATCGTGGCAATGCGCAGCTTGCGCTTCGCCGTTTTGATGACGCCTTGGCGAGTTACGATCGCGCGCTCGTACCGCAGCCGAACTCCGTTGAGGTTCAGTTCAATCGCGGCAATGCGCTGCATGTTCTGAACCGCCATGGCGAGGCGCTGGCGAGCTATGACCGGGTGCTGACGGTGCAGCCGGATCATGTCGAGGCGCTGGTCAATCGCGGTGTCACCCTTTTGGCGCTGGAGCGTTTCGAGGAGGCGCTGGCGAGTTGCGATCGCGCGTTGGCGTTGCGCGCCAACTTCGCCGAGGCGCTTTTCAATCGCGGTCTCGCGCTGCATCGCATGAAACGGTTCGAAGACGCGCTGGCGAGCTACGATCGCGCCCTGGCCACGCGGTCGGATTACGAACAGGCGCACTACAACCGCGCCAATACGTTGCTCGCGATCGGGCGCTTCGAAGCGGCGGTGGCGAGCTACGATCGTGCGATTGCGCTGCGGACGGACCATGCCGAGGCACATTCGAACCGGGGCGTCGCTCTCGGAAATCTGATGCGGGTCGACGAGGCGCTGGCGAACTTCGATCGCGCGAGGGCGTTGCGGCCCGATTTTGCGGACGCCCATTATAACGAGGCGCTGTGCCGGTTGCAGATCGGCGATATGCGCGGCGGCTGGAAAAAGCATGAATGGCGATGGGAAACCGGCCAATTCAACCAGGAGAAACGGAGCTTTCGGCAAGCGCTCTGGCTTGGATCCGGCGAGATCGCCGGCAAGACCATCCTGCTTCACGCCGAGCAGGGCTTCGGCGATACCATTCAGTTCTGCCGCTACGCGCCGCTGGTCGTCGAACGCGGCGCGCATGTGATCCTGCAAGTCCAGCGGTCGCTGCGTGACCTGATGCACACGCTGTCGCGTGCGCCGCGGATCGCAGCGAATGGCGAGCCGCTGCCCGACTTCGATCTGCATTGTCCGCTGCTCAGCCTGCCGTTGGCCTTCGGCACCGAGCTTGCGACGATTCCGTCTGGAGCGCCGTATCTTCAGGCGACGCCGGACGCGGTGACGCAATGGGGCGGCAAGCTTCCGCCGAAAATCCGTCCCAGAATTGGTCTGGTCTGGTCGGGACGTGTAGCGCACCTGAACGATCGCAACCGGTCGGTCCCGATCGATGTCTTTTTGTCGGCGCTGTCCGGCGTCGATACGACCTATGTCAGCCTGCAACGGGAGTTTCGCGCCGGCGATCTGGCGCTGCTAGGCGAACGCGGCGATGTTGTTTGTTTCGGCGAGGAGTTGCAAAATTTTTCCGATACCGCTGCGCTGATCGCGAATCTCGACCTCGTGATCTCGGTCGATACGAGCGTCGCGCATCTCGCCGGCGCGCTGGCAAAACCGGTCTGGATCGTGCTGCCTTACAATCCGGACTGGCGCTGGCTGCTCGATCGTGACGACAGTCCCTGGTATCCGACCGCGCGACTGTTTCGGCAGGATCGCTCGCGCACATGGGACAGCGTCATGAAGCGCCTTCGCGCCGTATTGCAGGACTACGTGCGCGGCTTGTGAAGGACTAGTGGAGCAGATTTGACATTCGCTACCCACCCAGCCGACAGTTCCGATAGCGAATGTCAAATCAAAGCTCCACTAGCACTTGATATTGCTAGTGGTCCTTTGATTCTAACATTTGCATAAGAGGGTCCCAAAATGGGGTGCGAATGTAGAATCGGACCACTAGCCGCCTTGAATTACGCGGCGGCCTTGTTCCGGTCGCCGCGGGCGAGCGATTGGAAAACCTCGTCCGTGGTCTGCACGTCGCCGAACTGGCCGTAAAAATTCGATAGCGTGGCGTTGTGCTCCTCGTCGGTATGGGTGGCGAGCCCGTCCGCGACCAGAACGACCTTGAAGTTGAGCATCATGGCGTCGCGGGCGGTGCTCTCGCAGCAGACGTTGGTGGCGGTGCCGGTGACGAGCAGGGTGTCGAGCCCGCGGTCGCGCAAATGGCGCTCGAGATCGGACGAGCCCGCAATGAAGGCGCTGTAGCGCTTCTTGGTAATCTGCGCGTCTTCGGGGCGGATGTCGTTTCCGTACCAGTATTCGTAACCGTCGGCTCCGATCTCCATCTCGCGCAGGCGACGCTCGGCGCGTTCGGCATTCTGCAGATAGCCGTGATAATTCGACCAGCTTTCGCGCGTGTCGTTGGTGCCGTTGCGCACCCAGACGACGTGGCCGCCGCGACGTCGCAGCTCCGCGGCCAGCCGATTGATGTTCGGCACGATCTCGCGCGCCAGGGGCACTTCGCTCTGATGGCCCTGCTTGACGAAATAATTCTGCATGTCGATCACGACCAAAGCGGTCTTGCGCGGATCGATGGCGTCGAACGGATGCAGCTTGCCCAAGCGCATCTGCAGACGGTCCGTCTGGGCCTTGGCAATCGCGATCTTGTGCATGGTGGCGTCCTGATTTAGTCGTCAGTGGAGCGGATTCGACATTCGCTGCCCACCCAGCCGAGAACTCCGGTAGCGAATGTCAAATCCAAAGCTCTACTTGAACTATGATTCTAGTGGTCCTCTTGATTCTAACATTCGCATGAGGACGTGCGGAGCTGGGATGCGAATGTTAGAATTGGACCACTAGCTGAAAACAACGGGGCTCGGTTCAGCCCAATCCGACATAAAACACGCTAGCACAAAACAAGGGCGGGATCGAGCGCATGGCCGGCATGTCTGGCGGTATTTCAGGTGGGATTTCCGGCGGGATTTGGGAATTCTGGATCGATCGCGGCGGCACTTTCACCGACGTGATCGGGCGGCGGCCGGACGGCGCGCTCGTCACTCACAAGCTCCTGTCGGAAAATCCCGAGGCCTATCGCGACGCCGCGGTGGCGGGGATTCGCCACCTCTTGGGCATCGAGCCGGGCGCGCCCGTGCCGAGCGAGCGCATTGGCGCGGTGAAGATGGGCACCACGGTCGCCACCAACGCGCTGCTGGAGCGCAAGGGCGAGCGCACGCTCCTCCTCATCACCAAGGGCTTTCGCGACGCGTTGCGCATCGGCTATCAGGCGCGGCCGAAGATCTTCGCCAAGCACATCGTCAAGCCGGACATGCTCTACGAGCGCGTCGTCGAGGTCGACGAGCGCGTGCTTGCCGAAGGCACGGTGGAGCGCGCGCCGGATCTCGACGCCGTGCGCCACGAGCTTGACCGCGCCAAGGCCGACGGCATCCGCGCCGTCGCCGTCGTCTTCATGCACGCCTATCGTTACCGCGATCATGAAATGCGCGTCGCCGCATTGGCGCGCGAACTCGGTTTTGACCAAGTCTCAGCCAGTCATGAAGTCTCGCCGCTGATCAAGCTCGTCGGCCGCGGCGATACCACGGTGGTCGACTCCTACCTGTCGCCGATTCTGCGCAGATACATGGAGCGGGTGGCGGGGGATTTGAATGGACATGACCTCTCCCCGCAAACGGGGCGAGGGACAAAATTGATGTTCATGATGTCGTCGGGCGGGCTCACGGCAGCCGAACTGTTCCGCGGCAAGGATGCGATCCTGTCGGGGCCGGCGGCCGGCGTCGTCGGCATGGCCGAGACCGGCCGTGCCGCCGGTTTTTCGCGGCTGATCGGCTTCGACATGGGCGGCACTTCGACCGACGTGTCGCATTACGCCGGTGAGTACGAACGCGCGTTCGAGACCGAAGTCGCCGGCGTGCGGATGCGGGCGCCGATGATGCTCATCCACACCGTGGCGGCCGGCGGCGGCTCGATCCTGCATTACGACGGCGCCCGCTTTCGCGTCGGTCCGGATTCGGCGGGCGCCAATCCGGGCCCCAAATGCTATCGCCGCGGCGGTCCGCTGGCGGTCACCGACGCAAACGTGATGGTCGGCAAACTCATCCCCGACTACTTTCCAAAAATCTTCGGACCGCGCCAGGACCAGCCGCTCGATGCCGAGGCGGTGCGCGCCGCATTCGCTACGATGGCGAAGGACATCGGCGGTGGCCGGGCGGCCGAGCAGGTCGCCGACGGCTTCATCAGGATTGCGGTCGAGAACATGGCGAACGCGATCAAAAAGATTTCGGTGCAGCGCGGCTATGACGTGACCCGTTACGCGCTCAACTGCTTCGGCGGCGCCGGCGGCCAGCACGCCTGCCTGGTCGCGGATGCGCTCGGCATGACGAGCGTGCTCATTCATCCGCTGTCGTCATTGCTTTCGGCCTACGGCATGGGGCTCGCCGATATCCGCAGCGTGCGCCAGCAGGCGATCGAGGAGCCGTTCGGCGAAACATCGCGCAGGACGCTGCAGAACGTCGCCGGCAAACTGGCCAAGGACACGATCCTGGAAGTCGAAAATCAGGGCGTGGCGCCGAACAAGATCCGGCTCTTCGTGCGCGCGCATATTCGTTACGCCGGCACGGATACGCCGTTGATCGTGGAAGCGGGTGGGCTTCCCACTCGCCCTCCGCTGGAGGGGGAGGTGAAACTCGTGCCTCTCGAAAAAATGAAATCCGCCTTCGAGCGGGCCCACAAGGCGCAGTTCGGCTTCATCGACCGCAGCAAGTCGCTGGTCATCGAAGCCGTGTCGGTCGAAGCGGTCGGCGGCGGCACGACGTTCAAGGAAAAGGCGCGCCGGACGACGCGTGCCATGCTGCCGGCGCCGGCGCGGCGCACGCGATTTTTCTCCAACGGCAAATGGCAGTCCGCGCGCGTTTATACGCGCGAGGGGCTGTCGGCTGGACACAAGGTCAAAGGCCCGGCGATCGTCATCGAGCCGCATCAGACCGTCGTGGTCGAGCATGGCTGGCAGGCCGAGCTGACGGCGAAGAATCATCTGGTACTGAGCCGGGTGCAAAAGCTCCGGCGCGCGCGGGCGGTCGGCACCCATGCCGACCCGGTGATGCTCGAAGTCTTCAACAACCTCTTCATGTCGATCGCCGAGCAGATGGGGGTGTCGCTGCAGAACACCGCCTATTCGGTGAACATCAAGGAGCGGCTCGACTTTTCCTGCGCCGTGTTCGATCCGAATGGCTCGCTGGTCGCCAATGCGCCGCACGTGCCGGTGCATCTCGGCTCGATGGATCGCGCTGTCGAAACCATCATCCGCGACAACAAGGGCAGGATCAGACCGGGAGACTCCTATCTGATGAACGCGCCGTATAACGGCGGCACCCACATTCCCGATCTTACCGTCTGCACGCCGGTGTTCGACGGAGCGCGGAAGAAGATACTGTTCTGGGTCGCCTCGCGCGGCCATCACGCCGACATCGGCGGCATTGCGCCGGGCTCGATGTCGCCGATCGCCACCACGATCGACGAGGAAGGCATCTACATCGACAATTTCAAGCTGGTCGATCGCGGCAAATTCCGCGAAGCCGCGCTTTATGACCTCCTCACCAAAGCGGAATATCCGGCGCGCAACCCGGTGCAGAACGTCAACGATCTCAAAGCGCAGATCGCCGCCAACGAGAAGGGCGCGCACGAGATGCGCAAGATGGTCGCCGAATTCGGTCTCGACGTCGTGCACGCCTACATGCGTCACGTGCAGGACAATGCCGACGAGAGCGTGCGCCGGGTAATCGAGCGGCTGCACGACAGCGCATTCAGTTACGAGGCGGATCAGGGCAACGTGGTCGCGGTGCGGATCACGGTGGACAAGAAAAAGCGCGAGGCGACGGTGGATTTCACCGGCACCTCGCCACAGCAAGGCACCAATTTCAACGCCCCCGAGCCGGTGACGCGAGCCGCAGTGCTCTACGTGTTCCGCGTCATGGTCGACGACGATATTCCGCTCAACGCCGGCTGCCTGCGGCCGATCAATATCGTCATCCCGGAAAATTCCATGCTGGCGCCGCGCTATCCGGCGGCAGTTGTCGCCGGCAACGTCGAGGTGTCGCAGATGGTCACCGACACGCTGTTCGGCGCGCTCGGCGCCATGGCGGGCGCGCAGGGCACCATGAACAACGTCAATTTCGGCAACGACAAATATCAGTATTACGAGACGATCTGCTCCGGCTCCCCGGCCGGTCCGGGATTCGCCGGCGCCGATGCCGTCCACACCCACATGACCAACACGCGGCTGACCGACCCGGAGATTCTCGAATTTCGCTATCCGGTGGTGCTGGAGGATTTCCACATCCGCAAAGACTCGGGAGGCCGCGGACAGTGGAACGCCGGCGACGGCGTCATCCGCACCATCCGCTTCCTGCAGAAGATGGAATACACAATCCTGTCCGGCCATCGCCGCATCCGCCCGTTCGGCTTGGCCGGCGGCGGGGGCGGTGAGATCGGCGAAAATTGGGTGCGGCGCAACGGCGGCCGAATGGACCGGCTCAAGGGCGCCGACGCCACGGTGGTGGATGCCGGCGAGGCGATCATCATCCAGACGCCAACGGCGGGGGGATATGGCTTGGGGAAGGCGGACTGAATTCCATCAGTCCGCGTCTACAGCTTCGGCGCGCTCACGCGGCGGGCGACCGCTTCGAGAAGCTCAAAGCAACCGAAGGCAATCAGGCCGCATCCCGCGATAGCGAGCAGCACGCCGCCATACGACTGCTGCTGCAGCATGCGCAGCGCGCCGGCGAAGCCGACCGCTTCCGCAGAGTTGGCGTCATAGGCGGCAAAGCCGAGAAACGCTCCGATCATCAGAAACACCGCGGCCCGCGTCATGATGCCGAAGGAGCCGAGCGCAATCGCCCATTCGCGGGTCAATAGGCGCGCATCGAGACGGCGCCGGTAGGGCGCGCGAAACACTTTTACCGCGAGGCCGACGGCGACGCCGATGAAAATTCCGGCAATCAGCCAGACCAGTATTCGGCCAAACGGCTGCGCCAGGAGCCAATGGGTCCAGCGATGCGTGGCGTGTTCCCCGCTGACGTGTTCGGACACCAGAGTGATACGCGCCGTCGCCACGGCAAGGCCGAGATAAAACAAGCCGCTGATCGAATACGACGCGCGGCGCAGCATCGCGACGGTATCGCTCCCGATCTGGTCGGCATCAAAAACACCTTGAAGGCGCCACCCGGCGAAGCAGGCCAGGCCGAGAGCGATGATCCAGAGCAGGAGGCCGCCGAACGGATGCCGGAAAAGCGCCTGCAGCGCATCGCCCATGCCGCGCGGTTGCGCGCCCGCACCGGCGGCGGCAAGCAGGACGAAAATGCCCGTGATCAGAAACACCGCGCCGCGCGCCGTGTAGCCGATGCGCGCCATCCATGCCACCGGCCTGGCGGGCAGGCGTTCGTTGAAGACATCTCCTATGGCCACGCCAGTCACAGCCTGACAAACTAGAAGTCGCGCGCGAGTTCCATGGGATCGAGCGCCGAGCTCTTCGCGGCTTCGCGATGGATTGAATAGCGCATGTTGGCTTTACTGCCCTGCCAATAGAACGTGTAATCGGCAACCACATTGCCGCCGCCGGGCAGAGGCATCGTCGCGTTGCACACGACTTTGTCGTTGCTCGATGAAATCGTCTTGATCGGCGCGTAGTGAACCGGCTCGAGCTTGAGTTCTTTGAGAACCCGCGCCAGCGTCCGTTTGGCGGTGTCCGAGTCGCAGGCGGGAAGCGCGAACCGATCCTGAAATCCGCGATACAGGATCAAAGCCCCGACGGCGATAATGGGAAGACCGAGAAAGCGAAACAGCTGCCGGTACGGGCTGGCCGGCGATGTCCGTGACGCCGACCAACGGCTGGCGCGGATTGGGGCGGGTGGCTGGGAAGGGTGGTCGTCGGGACTCATCCGCGCCGGACCTCATATCATCGCCGGATGATTATCAGTTTTGAGCCGGTCGCATCGTACCATCGATCGCAACGGCCAGCCAAAATGTCGAAAGGATTGTTCTATCAAAGCCGCGAAGCGCCGCCTGGGGCGGTTAATTCTTGACAGAAAAAGTCCTTCAAAAAAGGTGTGGCCGCTGCGATCGACGGTTTTTCCTGATCGACAAAACAACGAGCAACTATGCGAATGTATCACACGTCTTTGGCGATCTGTTCCGTCATCTTCTTGGCGTCGCCAAGAAGCATCATGGTGTTGTCGCGATAGAACAGCGGATTGTCGATGCCCGCATAGCCGGACGCCAGCGAGCGCTTATTGAACATCACCGTGCCGGCCTTCCATACTTGCAGGACCGGCATGCCGTAGATCGGCGATTTCGGGTCCTCTTCGGCGGCGGGGTTGGTGACGTCGTTGGCGCCGATGACGTAGGCCACGTCCGCCTGGGCGAATTCGGAATTGATGTTTTCCAGTTCGAAGACCTCGTCGTAGGGCACGTTGGCTTCGGCGAGCAGCACATTCATGTGCCCGGGCATGCGGCCGGCCACCGGATGGATGGCGTATCTCACGTCGACGCCCTCGGCCTTGAGCTTGTCCGCCATCTCGCGCAACGCATGCTGCGCCTGCGCCACTGCCATGCCGTAGCCGGGCACGATGATGACCTTGGAAGAATTTTTCAGGATATAAGCGGCGTCCTCGGCCGAGCCGAGCTTCACCGGCTTCTGCTCGCCGCCGACGGCCGGCCCGGCCACCTCGCCGCCGAAGCCGCCGAGGATCACCGAAACGAAGGACCGGTTCATGCCCTTGCACATGATGTAGGACAGGATCGCGCCCGAGGAGCCGACCAGCGCGCCGGTGATGATCAGCGCCGAATTGCCCAGCGTGAAGCCGATGCCGGCTGCCGCCCAA
>JBOHIU010000023.1:0-11761 GCA_050725855.1 Xanthobacteraceae bacterium
CATTCGCTATCAGGCAAATCTCGGAGCGCCCAAAAAAACACTGCGGCGCCTTCGGACCAAACATTTCTGATCCGCTGGTCGATCCAGGAAATCCGCCGCATCGCCATCAAGCTCGCCCAACGGCGCAATGTCATCGCATGGTCGCTCTGGCGGCGCGCCCACCAAGCCGAAGCGCGCCACGCACACCTCAAAAGGAAAGCGCAACTGTAATGCTAGATGTGCTTTGCCACTGAGAGTGCATGTAGTTTCTAGACACTCAGAAACTGAGGTGTGGGCTGATTTGCACAATTTCTTACACGGTCATTTCAGCCAGCGAAAGTTCCTAGAAATTCGAAGGAACGCGGTAAATGCACTTGGACTTGGGGGAAACTCCGTACGGGTTCGAGTCCCGCTGTCCACACCGGTTTTTAGCCTTTTATTATCGAACTGGATTGGGCGCCCGCGAGGCCGATCGGTCCGGGCCCCGCTATCGTTCCGAAAAGACGTATGCTGAAGGGCAGCAGCTTGCCGAAACACCACAAAAAGGGTGAAACTGGCCGAATTCAATGGCGCTAAGCAAATCTCCTTCGCCTTTCACTTGAACCTGGCCGGCACGCCCAGCGACTTAATGGTAAGCCAAGAGACCCCTGGCCGATGCAAGCAACTTCGGACGAGGTTCTGATCGGAAGGGTCGCCAGTGGCGATCGACTCGCCATGCAGGTGCTGTTCGCCCGGCACCACGTACGGGTCTACCGCTTCGTGCTGCGGTTGGTGCGTAACGAGGCGACGGCGGAGGACCTGATCAGCGATGTCTTTCTCGATGTCTGGCGGCAAGCCGGGAAATTCGAGGGGCGGGCGGCGGTGTCGACCTGGCTGCTGAGCATCGCTCGTTTCAAGGCGCTTTCTGTCTTGCGCCGCCGGACCGAGAATGAACTGGACGAGGAGACTGCCGGCGCGATCGAGGATGAGGCCGATGATCCCGAGGTGGCACTGGCGAAGAAGGACAAGGGTGCCGTGTTACGGCAATGCCTGAGCAAACTTTCGGCCGAGCATCGGGAGATCGTCGATCTCGTGTACTACCACGAGAAATCAGTGGCGGAGGTCGCCGGCATTGTCGGCATCCCTGAAGCAACGGTGAAGACGCGCATGTTTTACGCGCGGAAGAAACTGTCGGAGCTCCTCAAGGACCGAGGTATCGATCGAGGTTGGCCATGAATGCGGCAAACGAAAACGAAACGAGCGAGATCGAGCTGCTGCTGCCGTGGCATGCCGCCGGTACGCTCAATCATCGCGACACGCAACGCGTGGAAGCCGCGCTCGCCGCCAATCCCGAACTTGCGCGCCGTTATGAGCTGGTGCGCGAGGAACTCGGCCAGACCATCGAGAGCAACGAATGCTTGGGCGCGCCGTCGGCGCGCGCCATGCAAGCCTTGTTTGCCAGGATCGATGCCGAGCCGGCGCAGCCGCGTGTGGTCTCGATCAGCATGGGCGCGCGCCTTCGCGAATTCATCGGCGGTCTTTCACCGCGTACATTGGCATGGTCGGCAAGCGCCGCCGCCGTCGCGATTCTGCTGCAGGCCGGAGTGATCGGCGTCGTCATCTATAAGGACAGCGGCCCGGCTGGTGCCGCGAACTATCAGATCGCCTCGGCGTCCACGAATATGAGCGGCGACGGTTCTTACGCGCTTATCCGCTTTCAACCGCAAGCCAGCGCAACCGAGATCAATAAGATACTGGAGGACGACAAGCTTAGCGTCGTTGGCGGTCCATTTGCCGGAGGACTATATCGGGTTCAGGTTGCGCCGAAGAAGCTGCCGCAGTCGGACCTGGCCCAAATCGTGAAAAAGCTGCAGGGCGACAAGATTATCGCGTTTGTCGCCGCAGCGGAATAGGCGCGCGCCACTGCGCCTGATTCTAATCGTGGTCTTTACATTGCGATTGCTGCGCGCGGAGTGGACATTTCGGCCTGGCGCCGTCTGATGGGGCGCGGCTTTACGACACATTAATCAAGCCTGTCGTAATTTAGGAGGAATTGTTTTTAAGGCGTTGAGAAATGAGTGCCGGAAGCTCGCGCGGCGGCATCGATTTGCGCAGAGTGCCGCGTCGATCCTTTCATTACAAGGCCAGGCTCCTGACCAGCGAGAAAGGGCCGCCGCGAAACTGTTCGATCATGGATATCTCGCAGAGCGGCGCGCGTATCGTTCTGGAAGAGGATCATGAGCTGCCGAAACGTTTCCTGCTCTTGCTCGGTTCGCCGGGCGCTGCCCGACGCATTTGCCGGCTCGTCTGGCGAGATGGGTTGACCGCCGGCGTCGAGTTTCCCAACGACGAGACTTGGCATCCATAACTCTTCGAATGCCACCACAGCGAGCCTTGTCCCATTGGGATCCGGCGTGTTGCCAAACTTGCCTTATTCGCATCGTATGACGCGATCCGAACATGGGGAATTCGGGCTGGGAAATGTTCATCGGGCGGGATCACTGGCTAACGCCACTGGGCGGCCGCATTGCGGCCGCCATTCGCCGCCGCACGGGACGGCACGATGTGGCCGCAGCCATTCGGCGGTTTGAAGCGCTGCCAGTGCGGGCGCTCGCGGGCGTACTGTTCGCCGCCGCCACGCTTGCGGGCTGTGCCTTAAACGACGGGGTTGGCGCACTGATGGTCGATCCCGGACGATATGAAGGCTATAATTGCAAGGGTCTTGTCGGTCAGTGGAACGGTCTGATTGCGCGCGAGAAGAAGCTGCGTAACCTCATCGATAAGGCAGACGAGACCAGCAGCGGCGTGGTGATTGGTGCACTGGCCTATCGCGGGGACTACCAAACCGTGCTGGAGCAAAAGAGGGTTCTTCAACGCACGGCGGTCGAAAAGAGCTGTCAGGTCCCACCGCCGCCGCCTGCCTTCACCAGCGATAAGGTCATTCATTGAGCGCGCGGTGCGTTCCTCCGACGCCCGATTGTTGAGTGGGGGGAGCCGGAGCGCAAAAATTGAAAGCCTATATGCCGCGCAAGGGGTATAGAGTGGCCATGCAGCCGTTTGCCAAAGGCGTCGCCAAATCATCGGTGCGCATCGACCAATGAAGAGCCAAAAATCGGGGGCCGAAAAAGGCGTATCGCCCACGAGACGCGCTAATCGATTGTCGGTGATCGCCATCAAGCGTGCCTATGACAAACGTGCTCGTGACGATGGCATTCGTATTCTCATCGATCGATTATGGCCGCGCGGTCTTTCCAAGGATGCGCTAAAGTATGAGGCTTGGCCGCGCGCGCTCGCACCGTCGGCCGAGCTGCGCAAGTGGTATGGCCACGATCCGCAGCGTTTTGCGGAATTCCGCCGCCGCTATCGCACCGAGCTTGCCGCCCGCACTGTCGAGCTTGCCGGATTGCGCGCAATGATCGACGGGCATACCGCGACGCTTCTCAGCGCCACGCGCGAACTTAATCTCAGTCACGCCGTGGTTTTGCGCGAGGCCTTGGAGGAGCTGTGATTTGAAGCTTGACATTTGCCGCGCCTATCCGGCGAGCGAGATCAGTTCAGGAGTTTGATGGAGCCAGCGGGCAGATCGAGCAGTTCGGTTTCATCGCGCGTCGCACGCCTGATTTCGACAATTGAATAATTGCAAATCTCTTGGTTTATGAGCCGCCGTTCAATTTCGGTTCGAGCTTCGATCTCATCTCCGGCAGAAACGCAGTACTGCAGGTTCACGCTGCTTCCGTCCCGACCCGCAAATGACACAGTCGTCACAAATGGCACGTACATGCGCGCATTCCTTAGGATCGGTTCTATCCAATCGGTAAAGATTTAACGAAATCCTACCGCTCGTTCGGCGGCGGTCCGATGCCCGACGAATATGACCGGAGTGTGCCGGGCAAAGCGGAAATGCTGCCGCAAGCATTCCCACGCCTAGCTCAGACGAACCTTTTGCGAGCCAGCGCCGCGCCCTTGCCGAGCGCTTGCAGCTTCCTTTCCGCGATGTCGCGACTCATCGGCGCCAATCCGCAGTTGGTGCAGGCGATAATCCGCTCCTTGGGCATGTAACGTATCGCTTGTTCGATTACGGCGGCGATCTCTTCGGGCGTTTCGATTTTATCGGTGGCGACGTCGATAAGCCCGACTAGCACGTCCTTGCCGCCAAGAAGTTCGAGCATGCTCAGCGGTACATGGGAGTTGATGCATTCAATGGAGACCTGATCGATGCGGCTTGCCGCCAAGGCGGGAAAAAATTTCTCGTATTGGAGCCATTCAGTGCCGAGACCGGCCTTCCAGGCGATATTGGCGGGAATGCCGTAGCCGTAGCAGATATGCACGGCGGTCTTGCAGGTGAGGCCGTCAATGGCGCGATGCAAAGCATCGATGCCCCAGCCGGCAGCCTGCTCCATGTAAACGTTGAAGGCCGGCTCGTCGAATTGGATCACGTCGACGCCGTCCGCTTGAAGCGCCCGAGCCTCTTGGTTGAGCAGACCGGCGAAGGCGAGCGCCATCTTCACACGATCACCGTAATGGGTGTCGGCGATCGTATCGGCGATGGTCATCGGGCCGGGGAGGGTGAATTTGAGCTTTCTGCCAGTGTGGGCGCGGATCAGTCGCGCTTCGCGCGCGTGCACGCGGCCGCGCAAGTGCAATTCGCCGGCGACGACCGGGCACATCGCCTTATATCGACCGTTTCGAATACCCAATTCGACCTTATTGTCGAAGTCGATACCCTCCACCGCTTCAAGGAAGCCGTGGACGAAATGCTGGCGTGCCTGCTCGCCGTCGCCGACGATATCGATGCCGGCATCCTCCTGCATTTTGAGTGAGATGAGCGTCGCGTCGTCCTTGGCAATTGCCAGATCCTCGCCCTGTAGTCGCCACGGCGCCCAGAGGCGGTTTGGCTCCGCGAGCCACGCCGGCTTTGGCAGACTGCCGGCGATCGTTGTCGGAAACAGTGTGGCTGTATTCGTCCCGGCGATCATGTTCATGGAGAGCCTTGCTTTAAGAGCGGCGTTCAGCTCAGCGACAACGAGGCGGGCGGACGCCAATCATAGATCCAATCATAATGTCGCAGCAGTCGTGCGCCACCCAGGGTTCGCATTGCCGCGTCGCGCAACATAGCCGGCAAGCCGTTCAGGTGATAGCGGCTGCCGTTGCGCGCGGCGAGGCGCTGGACCTTCCAGGCCCGCCGGCGCCGCACCGCCCAATAAGTTCGCAACGCCCCGGCGGGCTCGTTCGGCGCGCGCGCCAAGCATTGCGCCGCCACGGCAGCGTCCTCGATGGCCATCGCGGCGCCTTGCGCCAGATAGGGAAGCATCGGATGGGCAGCGTCGCCCAGAAGTGCGACCGGCCCTTGCGACCAGCGCAGAAGCGGCCTGCGATCATATAGCGCCCATTTGAGCCAAGCTTCGGGTGCGGCGACGAGCGAAAGTGCCTGCGGCGCCCAATGACGCGACGAGAAACGCGACAGCAGGTCGTCGCGTGCCGCCGGTTCGCTCCAGCCGGGTGCGTTCCACGTGTCGTCCATGATGACGACGATATTGATAAGCTTTCCGCCTTTGACCGGATAGTGCACCAGGTGGGCGCCCCGTCCGAGCCAGAGATGAATCAGCGGCTCGGCAAGTCCAGCGGACAAACTGCTCGCTCGAACGAGCGCGCGCCAGGCGCTACGCCCGGCAAATCGGGGCGGCTGGCCGTAGCCCATCCGCGGGCGAGCGGCCGACCACAGCCCGTCAGCGGCAATCAGGGCAATCCCGCGCTCGTCGATGTTGCCGGCGCGGCCGTGCGCCGACACCGTCACGCCGTTCGGATGTACGGCGAAGTCGTCCACGTGCATCCCGAGCTTGAGGCTGATGTTGAGTTCCCGCGCCACGGCGCCAGCGAGCGCGGTCTGCAGATCGCCGCGGTGAATCGCCCAATATGGCGCTCCATACCGCTGCGCTGCCGCTTCGCCGAGCGGCATGCGCACGATTTCGCGTCCAGTTTCGGCGTCGAGAACACGAAGACCGGTCGGAGCGATCACATGCGGCTTTAGCCGCTCCTCCAGGCCAAGGCCGATCAGAATGCGCGCGGCATTGGGGGTAAGCTGGATGCCGGCTCCGGTTTCCTCAAGCCTTTCGGTCTGTTCGAGGATGACGACGCGAAAGCCGTTACGCGCCAGTGCCAATGCCGTGGTCAGCCCGCCGACGCCGGCGCCCGCGACAACGACGATGCGCGTCGGCGACAGGATAATCGCTCCTTGGAAAGCTTAAGTGGCCATATCGTAAAGAGCGCACTCCTCCGGTCGTGCCGCATCTGGAGCGAGTGTCGGATCGTGGCGGAAAAGTGTCGAGCAGTAGGGGCAAACGTATTCGCCTTCGTCCCCCATGTCGCAGAACACGTGGGGATGGTCGAAAGGAGGAGTGGCGCCCACGCACATGAACTCCTTGGCGCCGATCTCGATGACCGGAACGCCCGGGTCATTGTGAAAGTGAGGAACGATTTCGCCGCTCATGCGATTGCTATCCCGAACTTCCCTCCGGCGCCCCGAACGCGCCCATCGGCACCATAGCGGCGCCGCCCCCCGATTCCTAGTGGTCCAATTACACCATTCGCGTCCTGGCTCGGCAGCATCTCTTGCGAATGTTAGGTTCAAAGGATTACTGGCAAATACAGTATGAGTGCACTTTGGATTGGCCGTTCGCTTTGCGACTTGGCTCCTTGGGTGGCACAACCAAATCCGCTCCCACAAGAGTTGAACCCGGTTAAGACACGGTCGGAAGGGCCATGTTTGCATAATGCCGCAATTTACCAACGATAATGTGGAGATCGCCTTTCTCGATGAGGGCGAGGGCACGCCCATCGTGCTGGTGCATGGCTTTGCATCCAACAAGGAGGCGAACTGGGTGGTGCCTGACTGGATAGCGACGCTCACGCGCGCCGGTTACCGGGCGATCGCGCTCGACAACCGCGGCCATGGCGCGTCGAGCAAGCCTTATGATCCGGCCGCCTACCACATGGATTTGATGGCCGCGGATGTGTGCGCGCTCCTCGATCATCTCCGCCTGCCTCGGGCAGATGTCATAGGCTATTCCATGGGCGCGCGCATCGCCGCCGTTCTTGCACTTGCCCATCCGCAACGCGTCCGCTCGGCCGTGCTCGGCGGGCTTGGCATTCACTTGGTCGAAACGGGCGGGGTTGTCCCGGACACGATCGCGGAGGGTCTGGAGGCCCGAGCACTGGCCGACGTCACCGATCCGACCGCGCGCCAGTTTCGCTCTTTCGCCGAGCAGACGCGGTCCGATTTGCGGGCGCTCGCGGCCTGCCTGCGCGGCTCGCGCCAAGCGATGAGCCGCGCCGATGTCGGCCGCATGTCCGTGCCGGTTTTGGTTGCGGTTGGCAGCAAGGACTTGATCGCCGGCTCGCCCCAAGAACTTGCGGCCATAATACCGGGGGCGCAATCGCTGCCTATTCCCGGCCGCGATCATATGCTGGCCGTAGGCGACAAGGCCTTTAAGGCTGGCGTGCTAGAATTTCTGCAAAAGCGGCCATGATCTACCTTGCCGGGCAGTCAGCTTCTCGCGGAGGGCCATTGGCCGATACGCCGGGCCCTTGGTTTTGATCTCGCAGCCGCCGATCTATGCTAGTGTGGCGGTTCAGAAGTCCGCGCCATTCTACGGCCTAGCTCGTTGTGCGGACTTCTGAACCAAGGCCACACGAGATCAATAAGTTGCTAGTGTCCTTCCGATTCCGAAGTTCGCAAACGGGGGTGCCGCATAATGAGAGTGCCGCATAATGATGCGAACTTCGGAATCGGGACACTAGAAGGCGATGGCCAGGTTTGGCGTTTTTCGGGAGAAGTCGAATGGTGCAGCAGCAGGCAAGGCCGGTACTCGACACAGTCGATCCGGTATGGGCGCGCGTGCGCCACGAAGCCGAGGACGCTGTTCGGCGCGAACCGGAACTCGCGACCTTCATCTATTCGACCATTCTCCATCACGATACGCTCGAGGCGGCGGTTATCTACCGGCTTGCCGAACGGCTGAACCATGGCGCCGTATCGAGTGGGCTCATTCGCCAAGTCTACGTGGACGCGCTCAAGGACAGCCCGGCTATCGGGGAGAGCTTTCGCGCCGATATCATGGCGACTTGCGACCGCGATCCCGCGACACGCCGTCTGATCGAGCCGGTACTCTACTACAAGGGATTTCATGCCATTCAAACGTATCGTTTGGCGCATTGGCTCTGGAACAAGAACCGCCGCGATTTCGCCCTTTACCTGCAAAGCCGCGCATCAGCAGCCTTTCAGTGCGATATTCACCCCGCTGCGAAGATCGGGCGCGGCATTTTCCTCGACCACGCAACCGGCCTTGTAGTCGGCGAGACTGCGGTGATCGAGGATGACGTATCACTGCTGCATGACGTCACCCTCGGTGGCACCGGCAAGCAAGCCGACGATCGTCACCCGAAGATTCGCTATGGCGTGATGATCGGCGCCGGCGCGAAGATTCTGGGTAATATCGAGGTCGGACATTGTGCGCGGATTGCCGCCGGCTCGGTGGTGATCAAGGCGGTGCCGAATAACGTCACGGTCGCGGGGGTCCCGGCCAAGGTGATCGGCGTTGCCGGTTGTCCCGACCCGGCGCGCAGCATGGACCAGATGTTTCAGGACGAGACTTGACGCTAGGCGGCCAGTAATCAAGGCCGCGATTGTTGTCGCCGCTGCCATCGCGTGCTATGCGGCCTATGCTGGAGGTGCGCGGTGGACGTGCAGGAAGTCAGAAAGCTCGATGCCTATCTGAAGAAGCTGTTTGGCAATGCGCGGATCCGCGTCGTGCCGCAGCCGCGGAACGATAAATCCGCCGAGGTCTATATTGGGGAAGAGAGGTTGGGCGATCTGAACCTCGATGACGAAGACGAGGATCTTTCCTACAATTTCCGCATGGAAATTGACATTGGGGAAGCGAGTGAGACCGATCAGATCAAACGTCTGGACGCTTATCTGAAGCGAAAATTTGACAACAAAGCCATTCGCGTCGTACCCCGCGCGAAAAAAAGGGATTCGCTCGAGGCTTATCTCGGCGATGAATTCATCGGCGTGCTATTCGTGGATGACGAGAAGCGGCGGCGGTCCTATATATTGGAAATGCCGATCCTGGACATGGATTTGAACTGAAGCTGCCGGCCGCTGCTTGCGCCTGCCGCATGGCTTCAATTTTGCGGCGGATGCAGTTGGACGATGAGGCGGCTTAACCCGCCGAAAACGCCCCTCCAGTCCTTCAACCAATCGCGGGGAAAGCGCAGAGTAACGTCCGCGGCGCCCACCACGCGTTCGTATATGCACATTCCAGTCAGGATGGTGGTGTCGCGCGTGCAGAGCGTAAAGAACCGATTTGGTTTTTCGGCAAAATAGATGAGGTCTTGCCCGTCGTACGGGGTTCCGGCACGAAATGGTAGGACGGCCAACCCGTCCGCACCGGCGCTCGCCTCGTCCTCGACGTAGCGCGGGTAAACGTAACGCAGCCGCTCGGCGGGTGGCAGCAGCGAGCCAAGTGCGGCGATGGTCACAAACAGCCTTCCATCCGCATCGGCTACAGGCGTGTTCCCGGTGAGCGCGGCCGACTTGCTGCCATCGATCGTGTGCAGAGGCTTGCTGTCTGCTAGGCTGCCCGGCGGCGTCGGTTGCAGCGACGGCCAGAGGAAAGCGAGATCGATGCGCTCATGGGGGCCGGCGCGCCGCTGTATCGCAGTGCGGATCGCCATCGGCGGCACTTCGAACAAGGCGCCCGCGATCGTGACGGGAAGGTCGGGTCGATGGGCCTCAGTGGGTCCGCTCGGCCAAGTCGGCCATAGCACGTAAGCGACGAAACACCCCGCCGCGAGCAGCAGGAGAACAAACACGGTGAACGACAAGAGCAAAGACCCGCGCCGCCAGCGCCGGGCTTTGGCCGAGACCGAAAGTGTCGCCTGTGCCGTCATGCGCTTCCTGCCGTGTCGGGCGAATCAAAGGGCAGTATTGCACGCTGGCCGGCGCAGAGTGGGCAGGGACAAAGCCGAGACGTTAACCTTTCTTTAATCATTTCTTCGCCCCGCGCCCCGGCCCCTGTAAAAGTTGGGCGCAGGAGGCGTGCATGTTCCACTACGCGTGGCCGGCCCTTTCGCCGAAAGTCGTCGAGTCCTTTTTCTCTTTGGCGTTCGGCTTCGCCGTCGCCGGCCTAAGCGCCACCGCCTATCGCCTTTTTGCCGAACGCTTTCCGAGTTTCCGTTTGCTCGAAGTCGGCCCGGCCGCGGCTCGATTTGCGTCAATCCCGCTCCTGATGTTCTCGGCGCCGTTCATTATCATGCGCAACACATTGCGCGGCCGCCAGATTGAGCGCCGCCGCGCCGAATTCGTTATGATAGCTACCGTGATCGCCGGGTTGTGGAGCCTGATGTCGGGTGAAGTTGTCGTCATGGCATTGCAGCGGCTGCTGAGCGCCTAAACGAAGCCGCATCCCATCGCGATGTCCGCATCGACGCTTCCAACATCGCGCTTGGTGTCGATCTGATGGCTTGCGCATATCCGCGAACCTAAGTTTTCAGTCCGCAGAGATCGTCTAGCTCATATCCAAAAGCGCATGGCTGGTTCGACGTTTTGTCGACCGTGGCGAATAGCCGCCCTTTTCGGTTGGCATCGGGGATTGCAGTTCGCTACGGTGGAAAAAGCATCGCACGGGGTCGGCGGGCCTCATGAAATTGTGCGTCGGGTGGCGGCGTGTCGTTTTGCTGGTGGCATTTGCCTTCGATCTCGCCGCGAGCGCAGGGTGGCTCAGTACCGCACGCGCCGCCAGTGATTACACCGCGGCGCAGGCCACACAAGGCGCGCGGGTCTACGATCGGTTCTGTGCCACGTGTCATGGGAGCGATCTCGAAGGTAAGGCGGGCCCCCCTCTCGCCGGCAAGTCATTTCAAGAAACGCTCCAATACGCGAAAATGACGACAAGTCAGCTCTATGCATTTATCTCGCAAAGCATGCCGCAAAATGCTCCTGGCAGCCTGAGCAGCGAATAATACACGGAGGTCTTGAGTTTCCTTCTCTCTAAGAGCGGCTATCCGGCAGGATCGGTTCCGTTATCGAAGCAGCGGCTGGGTAAGGTCGAGTTGCTGCCGTTCCCCGGTGCCGATGGGAGTGTAGCCGCGCAACATTAGGGGCGAACAGTTCACTCGAACAAAAAGGGTTTCCTGAACCAAGCTCTATCTGGCCGAAGTGAAAATGGCAAAAGAGGAGGAAACGATGCAAGCCAAGATGGTCAAGACGTCGCCGCTGCGGGTGCGCCTGCGGACGGCCGCGGCAGTCGTGGCCGCGCTGAGCGCCGCAGCGTGGGCTCAACCCGGCTGGGCGCAAGAGAGCAATACGAATTCCCCGCCACCACCGGCTTCCGCTACGCAGAGCAACTCCGGGAAGATTACCACCGTCATGGTCGATGGACTGCCGCTGGGCGCCAAGGTGTCGCTCTCCGATGATCAGTTGAAGAATGCGGGGCGGGACACGCAGAATTGGCTACTCCACGGCCGCACCTACGGCAACGACCGCTATTCGCCGCTCAAACAGATCAACGTGGATACTATCAGTTCATTGATGCCGACGGCGCTCGTACAGACGGGAATGGCGGCCGCCTTCGAGGTCACACCAATCGTGGCGAACGGGGTGATGTATATTACGACGCCGATCGTCGACAGCCAGATGAAGATCATAGCGCTCAATGCCGCTACTGGAGCGCATTTGTGGGAAGCGACTTATAAGGTCGGCGTCGAAAAGCTGTGCTGCGGTCCGGTCAACCGTGGGGTGGCC
>JBOHIU010000024.1:0-18417 GCA_050725855.1 Xanthobacteraceae bacterium
GGATAAGATCATGCGCGAGGTGAAAATCTAATATGCGCGAGATCGTGCGTACCAACGATATGGTTCTGGTCTCGGCCGTGGTGGCGCTGCTCGACGGCGCGGGCATCCGCAACATGGTGTTCGACCAGAACATGAGCGTGCTGGAAGGCTCGCTCGGCGTTCTGCCGCGGCGGATACTCGTGGCCGACGGGCAGGAATTGCAGGCGCGGCAATTGCTGGAAGATGCCGGGCTCGCCCACGAGCTTCGCCCCGATGATGCCTGAGAGCGAGACGAGTGAAGACGCCGTGCTGGGCGGCCGCTTGCGCTTGCGCCAGCCGCTCAAGGGCCACCGCGTTGGCCACGATGCCATTTTGCTGGCGGCGGCAACCGGGGCAAAATCCGGCGAACATGCGGTCGATCTCGGCGCCGGCGTCGGCGCCGCCGGCCTGGCGCTGGCTTCGCGTGTTGCAGGGCTCAACGTGACGCTGGTCGAGATCGATCCGCTGCTGTGCCGCCTTGCTGCCAACAATGTGAAACTCAACCGGCTCGACGACCGCGTGCGCGCACTCAAGAGCGACATCGCGCATGTCAGCGCGCACCTTGCCGAAGGCAGCACCGACCGCGTGCTGATGAACCCGCCGTTCAACGATCCGGCGCGCCAGAACGTGTCGCCCGATGCGCGGCGAAGGCTCGCGCATGTCGCGGCGGAAGACACGCTAGGGACTTGGACCGGTGCGGCCGCGCGGCTGCTGCGCGCGGATGGAACGCTAACGCTGATCTGGCGGGCGGACGGTCTGTCGGATGTGCTGGCGGCGCTGGCGAAGGATTTTGGCGCGGCGGCGGTTCTGCCGGTTCACCCGCGCGCGGGTGCGCCGGCGATCCGCGTGCTGGTGCGCGCTACCAAAGGCGGCAAGGCGCTCCGCAAGGATTATCCGGAACTTTGCCTCAACGACGCGAGCGGACGGCCGAGCGAGGCCGCCGAGGCGGTATTGCGTGGGGGAGAGACGTTAATACTTGCGGCGCTCTGAGGGCGCGCGGCGTGTTCAGGATTTGCGCCGCCCGGGCACAATTCCGCGCCATGAGCGGCGCACCAATTGATTCTTCATGCGGCCGAGGATTTCGTCGTCGAGCTTCGAAAGCCCAATGATCGTGCCGATAAGCACGAACAGCACGGTGAGTTTGGGATCCATTTTCTTGCCCTTGTTACGCGTCCACAACGGACGGCCGTCTCCGCTACGCAAAGACCATTCCAAAGTTAAAAAATGTGCAATTTCTGGCGGCCGTGCGGCGCTCGCGACAATTTGACCGCTCGGCGGTACGCGGCTGTGTGATCGTGCTCATCAGTTACGCAAATTTAATTCCGCAGCGGTGTCGCTTTACTTACGCGTTGCGTCGCCCTAATTGGTTCCCATGGCCACCGCCGCCAGCCAGCCGCTCCCCGATATTTTCAAGCGCGCGCTCGACTTCCTGGGCCCGCTGGTGCCGGCGCGCTTCCGCTCTGGCACGCCGGTCGTGCCGGTGGTCCGGCTCACTGGCATCATCGGCATGGGAACGCCGTTGCGGCCGGGTCTGTCGCTTGCGACCTCCGCGCGCTCGCTAGAGCGCGCTTTTTCGATAAGCAATGCGCGCGCGGTGGCGCTGTCGATCAATTCGCCCGGCGGTTCACCCACGCAATCGCACCTGATCTATCGCCGCATCCGGCAATTGTCGGCGGAAAAGAAGATTCCCGCGATCGCATATGTCGAGGATGTGGGCGCGTCCGGCGGTTACATGATCGCCTGCGCCGCCGACGAGATCGTCAGCGACCAGTTCTCCATCGTCGGTTCGATCGGGGTCGTCGGCGGCACGTTCGGCTTCGACAAGGCAATCGAGAAGCTCGGCATCGAGCGGCGGCTTTATACGTCGGGCGACCGCAAGGCGATGCTCGATCCGTTTCTGCCGGAAAAGCCGGAGGACGTGAAAAAGCTCAAGGCGATCCAGAAGGACATTCACGAACGCTTCATCGCGCTGGTGAAGGAGAGTCGCGGCAAGAAATTAGAGGGGGCCGACAAAACGCTGTTCTCGGGCGAGTATTGGACCGCGCCAACCGCGCTCGAGCTCGGCCTGATCGACCGTGTCGGCGATCTGCGCTCGGATTTGCGCGCGCGTTTTGGCGACAAGGTGCGCACGCCTTTGGTCTCGGCCGACAAGAGCTGGCTCGGCCGCAAATTGCCCGGCGTCGGCGCGCTCGATGACTTGACGCGGCAGCCGGGGCTTGCCGACGAACTGGTGTCGGCGCTGGAAGCGCGCGCCTGGTGGTCGCGGTACGGACTGTAAGAGGCACTGCGGCGGGCCAATACTCCGTTCATTCCGGCGCAAGCGGGAATCCAGAGTTGCAAGCGGAAAAGATATGGGTCCCCGCTTTCGCGGGGACGAACGGTTAGGGATAGGCGGGCGCGCTTATTGCACCGGCTTGTTGCCGAACAACTTCGCCACCGCGGCAACTTGCGCGCGCTGTTGCGCGATCGACTCTGCGAATTCCTTGCTGTCGCCGGGGCTGACGATCTGTCCGGTCGCGGTCAACTTTTCCACGATAACGGGATCGGCGGCGACCGCCTTGATGTCGTCAGCGATGCGTTTGCGCACCTCGTCGGAAATTCCGGGCGGCCCGAACAGGCCGACCAGCCCATCGAACTCGAGCGACGGATAGCCGGCCTCAACCGCGGTCGGGACGTCGGGGAGCGCAGGCGCACGCTGATGGTTGGTCACGGCGAGCACCTTGACTTTGCCGGCGGCGACCTGTGGCCGCACGATGGCGTAGGCCGGCATGTAGACCTGAATGCGCCCTTGCGCGAGGTCGGTGACCGCGCTGACCGGATTCTTGTACGGCACCTTCGCCATCTTCAAGCCGACCGTGTGCAGGAAGCCGGCGAACACGAAGTCGGTGAAGCCGGTGGCGGTGGTCCAGTTCAGTTCGCCCGGCTTGGCACGCGCCAGCGCCTCCAGCTCTTTCAGCGAATTGACGTTGAGCGAGGTCGGCACGCTGACCGCGACGACCGTCTTGGTGATGCGCGCGATCGGAATGAGATCTTTCTGGTCGTAAGGGAGCTTGTCGTGGAAGTAGGGATGCGCGGTGAACGAGCTCACCGGCGACACCAGCAGCACGTGGTCGTCATGCGCGCCGAGGAAGCTCGTGATGGCCACCATGCCGTCGCCGCCGGGGCGGTTCTCGACCACGACCGATTGGCCCCATTTGGCCGACAGCTTGTCCGCGAACAGCCGCGCGCCGATATCGACGCCGCTGCCGGGCCCGAGCGTGACGATCAACCGCACGGGCCGGCTCGGCCACGTCTGCGCGGCAGCCTGTCCGATCCAGAATGCCGGGAACAGGGCTATGGCGGCCAGCGCCGATAATGCCCATTTGGCTTTAGAGCTTGTTGTCATTGGTGTCCTCCCACCTTTTGGCGGAGCTTACATCGCCTAGGGTAGCCCCGAAAATGCCTTGTTCACACCCGACCTTTGCGCGCCTGACATACGCACGGAGATTCCGATGCCGCCGATTTTCTTAACGCCGCTGGTCAAATGGACGCTCGTCGCGCTCGGCGGCGCGGTGATGGTGCATTGGGTTGTGAAGGAAGTTCGCCGGATCAACGAAGAGCTCGATCAGGCCAAGCGCGTGCGCATCCCGGAAACGAATCGCCGCACGCTGCGCCGCGATCCCGTGACCGGCGAATTCCGGCTGTAGCCCGCATCGGCAAGATTTTTTAAGCGGCGCGCGCCGTCTTAACGGCGGGCGGTGTGATGGCTGTCGGTGATCATCGCGCCGAAAAACAGCGCCAGAAGCGCGAAGCCAACGAGTTGGAAAGTCAGCATTGAAAGCCCCTGTACGACGCCAATCGCTTTGTTCTTGTTGGTCGCAGTCGTACCGTCTTTGGTTCAAAATCTCGTAAATTCCGGCCCGGCTTGACCCTCCAAAGGGCCGCCGATACGGTCCGGCCTCTCTCCGTGCTTAACAATCAGTTTTCGCAGATGGCTGAAGTTGACCTTCTTGCCGTAGATCGCTCGCGTCGGGACAGCCTTGACCCGGCGCGCTCGTTCCAGGGCCTCATCCTCGCCCTGCAAAAGTATTGGGCGGAGTGGGGCTGCGTCATCCTGCAGCCCTACGACATGGAAGTGGGCGCGGGGACTTTTCACCCGGCGACCACGCTGCGCGCGCTCGGGCCGAAGCCGTGGAATGCCGCTTACGTGCAGCCCTCGCGCCGGCCGAAGGACGGCCGTTACGGCGAGAATCCGAACAGGCTGCAGCACTATTACCAGTTCCAGGTGATCCTGAAGCCGTCGCCGCCGGACATTCAGGACCTGTATCTCAACTCGCTTGCCGCGATCGGCATCGATTCAAAAGTGCACGACATCCGCTTCGTCGAGGACGACTGGGAGAGCCCGACGCTCGGCGCCTGGGGGCTCGGCTGGGAATGCTGGTGCGACGGCATGGAAGTCTCGCAGTTCACCTACTTCCAGCAGGTCGCCGGCTTCGAGGTTTCGCCGGTTGCGGGCGAGCTGACTTATGGCGTGGAGCGACTGGCGATGTACGTGCAGGGCGTCGACAACGTGTTCGCGCTCAACTTCAATGGGCGCACCGACGAGAAGAAAGTCACCTACGGCGACGTGTTTCTGCAAGCCGAGCAGGAATACTCGCGGCACAATTTCGAATTCGCCGACACCGCGATGCTGTTCGAGCAGTTCAAGATGGCGGAAGCGGCCTGCAAGAAATATCTCGAAGCCGGCTGGGAAGGCGGCAAGAAGGAGCGCCATTTGATGGCGCTGCCGGCCTACGACCAGTGCATCAAGGCGAGCCACGTATTCAACCTGCTCGACGCGCGCGGCGTGATCTCGGTGACCGAGCGGCAGAGCTACATTCTGCGCGTGCGCGAACTCGCCAAAGGCTGCGGCGAAGCCTGGCTCGCAACCGAGGGCGGCGGCAATATCAAAGCCTGAATTTATATCCGCGCCGGTACATTTGATTTCCCAACGGTGAGGGCGGGGGCTACCGTCGGGCGCTCGGGCAAATCACCATGCTGACCTGGATCATTGCGTTGATTGTCGCGGCTGCGGTCGTTTACGTGGCCGTCGTCTTCAACCGGCTGGTGCGCACGCGCCAGATGGCCAATGAGGCGTGGAGCGGCATCGACGTGCAGCTCAAGCGCCGGTCCGATCTCGTTCCGAATCTGGTAGAAGCGGTCAAAGGCTATGCGGCGCACGAAAGCGGCGTGCTGCGGCAGGTGACCGACTTGCGCGGGCAGGCGCGCGCCTTGCCGTCCGGGGATGTCGGGCGCCGCGCCGAGGCCGAAGGCGCCCTGTCGCTCGCGCTCGGCAAGCTCATCGCGGTCGCCGAGAGCTATCCCGACCTGAAGGCGAGCACCAATTTCCTCGCGCTGCAGCGGCAGCTCGCTCAACTCGAAACGGATATTGAAATGGCCCGCCGCTATTACAACGGCGCGGTGCGCAACCAGAATGTGCTGGTGCAATCCTTTCCGAATAATCTGATCGCCGGCATGTCCGGCTTTGGGCAGCGCGAATATTTCGAAGTCTCCGATGCAGCCGACCGCGCGGTGCCGCAGGTCGCCCTCGGCCAAGGGCAGACGCCTCGATGAGAGCATGGCCAGTCATCGCCGCGCTCTCTGGCCGTGTTGCCCCGGCGTTCCTGGTTTTCCTGTCGACGTGGCTCTTCGGCGCGGCGAGTGCACCGGCGGCCGAGGCCATCGAGCATTTCAACTCGGTCGTGCAAGTTGCCAAGGACGGCGAACTCACCGTCACCGAAACCATCCGTGTGAATGCGGAAGGCCGTGAAATCCGGCACGGCATCTACCGCGATTTCCCGTTCACCTTCAAAGACGCCAAGGGGTTGCACGAGGTCACTTTCAGCCTGACCGGCATCACCCGCGACGGCCGCAACGAGCCGTATCACACCGAGCGCCAGCATGGCGTTCTGCGCATCTACGCCGGCGATCCGAACACGATCGTCTCGCGTGGGCAGCACACCTATGTGTTCCGCTACCGGACCGGCCGCCAGATTCGCTGGTTCGACGGCAAGCCCGAGCTCGACTGGAATGTCACCGGCAATTTCTGGCACTTCCCCATACTGGCCGCGGACTATCGGCTGGAGTTGCCAAGCGGCGTGCGGCCGGTGCGCTGGACCGCCTTTACCGGCCGGCTTGGCGCGCGCGGCACCAATTGGCGCGGCGACTTCAGCCTGCTTGGCGCATTGACGGTTGCGATCACCCGGCCGCTGGCGGCCGGCGAGGGCCTTACCGTCGCCGCTGAAATTCCCGCCGGTGCGGTCGAGCCGCCCAGCCAGTCCACCGAGCTTTGGTACGAGATCCTCGACAACCGCGCCTGGATTTTCGGCGGCATCGGTTTTGTGCTGGTGTTCGCCTATTACTTTGCAGCCTGGAAAGCCGTCGGTCGCGATCCCAAAGGCGGCATCGTCATTCCCTTGTTTCATCCGCCGGCCGGCATCTCGCCGGGGCTGGCCAATTACATTCACAATTGGGGATTCGGGCGCGAGAAATGGCGCGCCTTCACCGCCGCGGCTTTGTCGATGGCGGTGCGCGGCCTGCTCAAGTTCGATCGCAGCGGCGGTGGGCTGACGCTGAAGGAGACCGGGAAGAAGCCCGACAGTGGCGATCCGTTGCCGGGAGGCGAGCGCGCGATCCTCACCTGGCTCGACGGGCACGGCGGCAACGTCGTCATCGATCGCGCCTCCGGCACAAAGGTTGCCGAGCTCGGCGCGAAATTCACCACCGGCATCGAGGCGGAAAGCCGCAACAAATTCTTCCGCCGCAATCTCGGCTACGTCATTGCCGGCTTCGCGATGACGGCCGTCGTCGTACTCGGCGAAATCCTGTTCGGCGGGCTGCAGGATGAAGATATCGCGGTCATGTTCGGATTCTTTTTCGCCGCCTTCTTCATCGGAATATTCATCGTGCCGGTGCTGCTGTCGATATTTCGCGGCCGCCATCAGTTCGCGGGCGTGGTGCGCGGTGTCATGTCGCTGATCGTGCTTGCGATCTTCATCTCGATCGCGGCGCCCGCCATCCAGAGGCTTTTCCCCGACGGTTTCGGCGCGATGCTGCCGAAGGCGTGGGCGCTGCTCGCGAGCTATCCGTTCCCGCTCGTGTTGTTGACCGCGTTTGCCGCGCTCAACGGCCTGTTCTCGTATTTGATGCGCGCGCCGACCGCGCTCGGCCGTCCGGTCATGGATCAGCTCAACGGTTTCCGGCTTTATCTGGAGACCGCCGAGAAGGATCGCCTCAACATGCAGGCGCCGGAAATCACCGCCGACCGCTTCGAGGCGCTGCTGCCTTATGCCGTTGCGCTCGACGTGGAGAAGCCCTGGGCGCAAGCCTTCGACTCGGCCCTGCGCCGCGCCAATCCGGGCGATGCCGACCCGATGCGCAGCTATCAGCCCACCTGGAGCAGCGGCGGTGGCTGGTCGTCGGGAGGCGATTTCGCCAGCGCGGTCTCGGCCTCGGTGGTCAGCGTCAGCAGCGCCTTTGCCAGCGCCGAGCCGGCTTCATCCGGCTCAGGTGGCGGCGGTGGCGGGTCTGGCGGCGGAGGAGGCGGCGGTGGCGGCGGCGGCTGGTAATATGCAGGCAAAGATTTTGCGGCAGTCGGCGGTCATGTTCGCGAGCGATCTGCCGAAGACGATCGCATTCTGGAACGAGAAGGCCGGTTTCGCGACGCACGCCACGTTTCTCGATCCGCCGCGGTTCGCCATCATGGAACGCGACAGCGCTTTCGTGGTGTTGCGTCAGGCCGCGACCGGCCAGACCATCGTGCCTTGCTCACGGCTCGGCGAGGGATTGTGGAACGCGTATTTCTGGGTCGACGACGTCGAAGCCCTGTTCGCGGAGCTGCGCGGGCGAGCAGCGCCGCTCGACTACGAGCTTTGCGACCAGCCCTACGGCGTGCGCGAATTCGCCATCAAGGACCCCGACGGGCAAGGCATTGGCTTCGGCCAGGTGCTCGGCACAGCGACGGGCGCGCCGCCGACCTGAATGCCGCACCGTGACAAGCGCGCTGCCGCCTGCTAGGTCGCGGCACGTCCGAGAGCGCCATGCCCGACCTTCTGCTTGAATTTTTCTCCGAGGAAATACCTGCGCGCATGCAGGCGCGCGCGGCCGAGGACCTGCGCAAGATGGTCACCGACCGGCTGGTGGCGGCGGGGCTCACTTATGAGGGCGCCAAGTCCTTCGTGACGCCGCGGCGGCTGGCGCTCTCGGTGCACGGCATCCCGGCGCGGCAGCCGGACATCAAGGACGAGCGCAAAGGGCCGAAGGTCGGCGCGCCCGAACAGGCGATTGCTGGCTTCGTGCGCGCGGCGGGCCTGGCGTCAATCAAGGACGCCAAGGTGCAGGCGGACAAGAAGGGCGACTTTTACGTTGCCGTGATCGAGAAGCCAGGCAGAGCGGCGATCGAGGTGATCGCAGAGATTATTCCCGAGGTGGTGCGCGCGTTCCCGTGGCCGAAGTCGATGCGCTGGGGCGCCGGACGGCTCACCTGGGTGCGGCCGTTGCATTCGATCGTTGCGACGTTCGGGCCGGAGACCGAGGAGCCGGACGTGGTGCCGTTCGAGATTGACGGCATCAAGGCCGGCGACATGACGCACGGCCACCGCTTCATGGCACCGGCGCCGATCAAGGTAAAACGGTTCGACGATTACGTGGCGAAGCTCGAGGCCGCCAAGGTGGTGCTCGATCAGACGCGGCGGCGCGACATGATCCTGGCTGACGCGAAGAATCTGGCGTTCGCGCAAGGGCTCGAGTTGATCGAGGATGACGGGTTGCTGGCGGAGGTCGCGGGGCTGGTCGAATGGCCGGTGGTGCTGATGGGATCGTTCGACAAGGCGTTCCTGTCGATTCCCGAGGAAGTGATCCGCGCCACCATCCGCGCCAATCAGAAATGCTTCGTGCTGCGCGACACGCAGACGGCCAAGCTCACCAACAAATTCATCCTGGTCGCCAACGAAGAGGCGAACGATGGCGGCAAAGCGATCGTCGCCGGCAACGAACGTGTCATCCGCGCGCGACTCTCCGACGCCAAATTTTTCTACGAAACCGATTTGAAGACCAAGCTGGAAGATAGACTGCCGAAATTCGCGCACATCGTGTTCCACGAGAAGCTCGGCACGCAGGCCGAGCGCATCGCGCGCATCACGGCGCTGGCCAAGGAGCTGGCGCCGCTGGTCAAGGCCGATGCGAAGAAAGCCGAGCGCGCGGCGCAGCTCTGCAAATGCGACCTGCTCACCGAGGTCGTCGGCGAATTCCCCGAACTGCAAGGCCTGATGGGCCGCTACTACGCCGAGGCGCAGAACGAGGACGAGGCGGTCGCGCATGCCTGCGAGGACCACTACAAGCCGAAAGGGCCGGACGATCTCGTTCCTGCCGATCCGGTTTCAATAGCGGTGGCGCTCGCCGACAAGGTCGATATGCTGGTCGGCTTCTGGGCCATCGACGAGAAGCCGACGGGGTCGAAAGATCCTTATGCACTTCGCCGCGCCGCGCTGGGGGTGATCCGATTAGTTATAGAAAACAAAGTGCGGGTCGGTCTTGGCGGAGCTATGTATCGGGCCGCTTGCTTGGTTATGCCGAAGGCTGAATTTCGCGAATATCAGTCACATAGTATGGACAGGCGTGTCCGCGACTTGGAGCCTATCGACTACTCCAAAGATGTCTTGCCGAATTTGAAGGATGCTACGGACGCCCTTTTGAAGAATCTGCTGTCGTTCTTTGCTGACCGTCTCAAGGTGCAATTGCGCGAACAGGGCGCGCGGCATGATCTTGTTGATGCAGTATTTGCCGTCGAAGGCCAGGACGACCTGTTGCTGATCGTCCGCCGCGTTGAAGCGCTCGGAAAATTCCTCGACGGCGACGACGGCAAGAATCTGCTGGCCGGCGTCAAGCGCGCCTCGAACATCCTTCGCATCGAGGAGAAGAAAGACAGCAAGAGCTATTCAGGTGCGCCGGACGTCAAGCTTCTCAATGAGCCGGAAGAAAAGGCGCTGGCCGAGGCGATCACCGCCGCCAAGAAGAGCGCTTCCGCCGCCGTCGCCAAGGAGGACTTCGCCGCCGCCATGAGCGCGATGGCAAGCTTGCGCCCGCACGTCGATGCCTTCTTCGACAAGGTCACCGTCAACGTCGATGAGCAAAGCTTGCGCGAAAACCGGCTGAAGCTGCTCAACGAAATCCGTGAAGCCACCCGTGCGGTGGCAGATTTTTCGCGGATCGAAAGCTAGCCCCGGCCGTCATAATCCCTGTGGATGGTTCCGCACGCCGGTTCGCGGCGCTCAGCCGCGCGCCGGAATGACGGCGTATGATGGAACTCTCGCCACCATTTAGCCGTTTCACATCCGTCATCCACAAAGGGTCCCATCATGGTCGTCGGCGTCGCCCATCTTCAGCCTATTGTCGCGCTGGTCGCGGGCATTCTCATTCTTGTCATGCCCCGGCTGCTCAACTACATCGTCGCGATCTACCTGATCTTCATCGGTATCGTCGGCCTCGGATTCATCCGCTAGCCGAAACGGTGGGCTTGCGCCGCTAACCCCGGCGGTGCTTTTAAGAGCCGCCGGCCCAACCTGTTTTTGACCCATGGCTAAACGAAAAAAACCACGCGTCAGCGCGAAAAAAAGCAATGTGGCCGCCAAGCGTTCATCGAAACGCCCGGTGAAGGTCGCGCCAGCGCGCGGCGGCAAATGGGTCTATGCCTTCGGCGGCGGCAAGTCCGAGGGCAAGGCGTCGATGCGCAATCTGCTCGGCGGCAAGGGCGCAGGGCTGGCGGAAATGGCGAGCCTCGGTCTGCCGGTGCCACCGGGCTTCACCATCACCACCGAGGTCTGCACCTACTATTACGCGCACGACAACAGCTATCCGAAAGACCTGCGTGGGCAGGTCGAGAGGGCGCTCGCCAATGTCGGCCGCATCACCGGCAAGACCTTCGGCGACAAAATCAATCCGTTGCTGGTGTCGGTGCGCTCCGGTGCGCGCGCGTCCATGCCCGGCATGATGGACACAGTGCTCAACCTCGGCCTCAACGACGAGACCGTGGAAGCGCTGGCGAAGAAATCCGGCGACAAGCGGTTCGCCTATGACAGCTACCGCCGCTTCATCACGATGTATTCCGACGTCGTACTCGGCATCGAGCATCATCATTTCGAGGAATTGCTCGACCGCCAGAAGGAAAGCGAAGGCTACACGCTCGACACCGATCTGAAAGCCGACGACTGGGCCGCGCTGGTCGAGCAATACAAGAAGCGCGTCCAGGAAGAGCTTGGGCAGCCATTCCCGCAGGACCCGCATGAGCAGCTATGGGGCGCGATCGGTGCCGTGTTCGGCTCATGGATGAACCAGCGCGCGATCACCTACCGGCGCCTGCACAACATTCCGGAAAGCTGGGGCACTGCGGTCAACGTGCAGGCGATGGTTTTCGGCAACATGGGCGAGACGTCGGCAACCGGCGTCGCCTTCACGCGCAATCCCTCGACCGGCGCCAACGAGTTCTACGGCGAATATCTCGCCAACGCCCAGGGCGAGGACGTGGTCGCCGGCATCCGCACGCCGCAGCACCTGACGATCGCCGGCAAGAAAGCCAACCGGTCAAAGCTGCAGGCGATGGAAGAGCAGATGCCCAAGGTGTTCGGCGAGCTGGTCAAGGTGCGCGACAAGCTCGAAGCGCACTATCGCGACATGCAGGACATCGAGTTCACCGTGCAGCAGGGCAAGCTCTACATGCTGCAGACGCGCACCGGCAAGCGCACCGCGCCGGCGGCGCTCAAGATCGCGGTCGAGCTCGCCAATGCCGGCACGATCACGCGCGAGGAAGCGGTGCGCCGCGTCGAGCCGCAATCGCTCGACCAGCTGCTGCATCCGACGCTCGATCCCGCGGCCAAGAGGGTGATCCTGGCGCGGGGATTGCCGGCGTCGCCGGGCGCAGCCTCGGGCATCGTCGTGTTCTCGGCCGACGAGGCCGAGGCCAAGGCGGCCAAGGGCGCGGCGGTGATCCTGGTGCGGATCGAGACCAGCCCCGAGGACATCCACGGCATGCACGCGGCGAAGGGCATCCTGACGACGCGCGGCGGCATGACCAGCCACGCGGCGGTAGTGGCGCGCGGCATGGGCCGCGCCTGCGTCGCCGGCGCTGGCGATCTGCGCGTCGACTATACCGCCAAGACGCTTTCGGCCAAGGATACGACGGTCAAGGCGGGCGAGACCATCACCATCAACGGCTCGACCGGCGAGGTCATGCTCGGCGCGGTGCCGACCATCCAACCCGAGCTGTCGGGCGATTTCGCCACGCTGATGGAATGGGCCGACAAGGTTCGCACCACCGGCGTGCGCGCCAACGCCGACACGCCGACCGACGCGCGCACCGCCAAGCGTTTTGGTGCGGAGGGTATCGGCCTCTGTCGTACCGAGCACATGTTCTTCGAGGCCGAGCGCATCGTCGCGGTGCGCGAGATGATCATGGCCGACGACGGCGAGGGCCGAAAGAAGGCTCTCGCCAAGCTCTTGCCGATGCAGCGCGGCGACTTCGCCGAGCTGTTCCGCATCATGGACGGCCTGCCGGTGACCATCCGCTTGCTCGATCCGCCGCTGCACGAGTTCCTGCCCAAGACCGACGCCGAGATGCAGGAGATCGCCAAGGCGACTGGCAAGGACCTCGCCACCATCCGCCATCGCGCCCAGATGCTGCACGAGGCCAATCCGATGCTCGGCCATCGCGGCTGTAGGCTGGCTATTACTGCACCCGAAATCTATGAGATGCAGCTGCGCGCCATCTTCGAGGCGGCGGCGCAGGTGGCGAAGGAGACCGGCAAGCTGCCCGTGCCTGAGGTGATGCATCCGCTGATCGCCACCAAGGCCGAGTTCGATCTGCTGAAGGCGATGACCGACCGTGTCGCCGCCGAGGTGGCGAAGGAAACCGGCGCCAGGCTCGAATACCTCACCGGCACGATGATCGAGCTGCCGCGCGCGGTGCTGCGCGCCGAGGAGATCGCGCAAAGCGCCGAATTCTTCAGCTTCGGCACCAACGACCTGACGCAGACCTGCTTCGGCCTGTCGCGCGACGACGCCGGCAGCTTCCTCGACGCCTATCTGCGCCAGGGCCTGCTGGCGCACGATCCTTTCGTCTCGATCGACCAGGACGGTGTCGGCGAGCTGATGAAGATCGGCATCGAGCGCGGCCGCCGCGCCCGCAAGAAATTGAAGCTCGGCATCTGCGGCGAGCACGGCGGCGATCCCGCTTCGGTGCGCTTCTGCCACGACATCGGGCTCGATTACGTCTCGTGTTCGCCCTATCGCGTGCCGATTGCCCGATTGGCGGCGGCGCAAGCGGCGCTCGCCAGGGAACCCGCCGAAACGACGGCTTGACCAGATTGACCAATTGACTCAAGCAGACCTATATTGGTCAGGCTGGTCAAGGAGATTGCCGATGGCTGGTTTCGTGAGCCTATACAATGCCAAGACAGGTCTGTCCAAGCTCGTCGATCGCGCCGCCGCGGGCGAAGAGATTGTCATTACCAAGAACGGCGTGCCGATGGCGAAGCTGGTGCCGGCGCCGCGTCGCGACAAGCCGCGCCGTCCAGCCCACGCGCTCGGTCTGAAGCGTATCACAAAAAATTTCGACGCGCCGCTATCCGCCGCTATTCGAGCGGCGTTCGAAGGCCGCGGTTGAGTGGACTGCCTTCTCGATACGCACGTCTTCCTATGGTGGGACGCGGCGGCGCGCGACCTCGGACGCGAAGCCGCGGTGGCAATTGCCGATCCGGACAACAACGTTTTCGTGAGCGCCGCGTCGGTTTGGGAGATTGCCATCAAGCAGAAGGCTCGGCGGCTGTCCTTTGCGGGCTCTCCGGCGGAAGCCATCGGGCGCAACGGATTTCTGGTGTTGCCGATTCTTCCCGTTCACGCCGAGCGGGCGGCGGCACTGCCACCGCTCCACCAGGACCCTTTCGATCGTATGCTCGTAGCGCAGGCGCAGATAGGATCGCTCACGTTGATCACGGCCGACGAGCGAATCACCGGTTACGCCGTACCCCGGCTCTGGGCTTTGTGAGTGCCTTGCCGGTTAAATCGTGGCTTCAACTTCAGGATCAAATATTCTTCCAGCGATGGAGCATCAAACGATTCTTCTGCCTCTATCATAACGGCCGATTTCGCTCCCGCAATCCATTCGCAAGCCTTGTTGCGCAGATGTGCCGCTAACCGACTGCCTATTGAGGCGCTAAGAGAGGCTTTCCCGATGTAGAGCAGTTCGCCTTTATCTGAAAAATGCGTAGCAGCCCGACTTATTGCTACGCTCAGTGTGATGCCAACCGTCGATTTCCTCACGCTTGTTGGCTTTAAAGGTGAGCAACTGAGGATTCCGCCATTCGCGGCAATACTTTTCGACACTTCTCCTGAGCGCGCACTCGTCGCTATGAGATGTGCCGATCAACTCACCACTTCCAGCGGCCACATGATTGGCACTTTCTGCCATGGTGGTTCCCCCCTCAGGCACGATCGTTGTTTGCGTTGAATTTCATCCAATCCGGCGGATGCGCCGCGAGCTTAGCCGCGCCGGCCGACAGCGGCCCATCGAGCGCATCGAGCTTGAGCATCGCGAGCGCCGTGCCGTCGCGGCCCGAGCGCAGCTCGCCGACTTCTTCGCCGTTGCGCGTCACCGACGTCCCCGGTGCGGGCAATGGGCCCTCGACCGTCACGGGCACGAGCCGCTTGCGGATCAGCGCGCGGTACTTGGTACGTGCCGTCAGCTCCTGGCCCATGTAGCAGCCCTTGGCGAAATCGACGCCGTTCAATTCCTCGAAGCCGTTCTCGAGTAGAATGGATTTCTCGACTTCGAGGTCGCGGCTGCCGTCCGGCACGCCGAGCGCCAGGCGGTGGCGGTCGTAGGCAGCGGCATCGCTACGCGCGAAGCCGACGGCCGCGATGTCACCTTCGCGTCCGGCCGGAACGAGAAATCGCGCGCCGAGCGCGGCGAGACGCGGATCGGCATAGGCAAGGCCGTCAGCGAACGGCTTGGCCGCACCGGCTGCGAGATCGAGTTTCGCCAGCGCGTTGTCGCTCCATGCCGCGGCAACGACGAGCCGCGCGCTCGCATCCGTTAGCGTCACTTTGGATCGCAGCTTGTAGAGCGACAGCCGGCGTTGCAGATCGCCGAGCCGCGCGCGCTCGCAATCGAGATAAAGCGCGTCGCCGAGCGCGACGACGAAGAAATCGTGCAGGTACTTGCCCTGCGCGGTGAGCAGCGCGGCGTAGACGGGCGCGGCCGCCGCCTTGGCGACGTCGTTCGACACCAGGCCTTGCAAAAAGGTGACGTGGTCGGCGCTGGCGACTTCGAGGACGCCGCGGTCGGCAAGCGGCGCGAAAGACGGATTCATCGTGCACTCCTCGACCCACTACAGGTAGGCGACGGGCCGAGGCTTGGCAAGCGGCGGGGCCCGGCCTATAAACCGGCGAATCCACCGCCCGCGAGCGCGCTTCCGGCATGAAGATCCTGTTCGTCACGGCGACGCGAATCGGCGACGCCGTCCTGTCGACCGGGCTGTTGCGCTATCTGATCGAGCGATATCCCGGCGCCCAGCTCACGATCGCCGCCGGGCCGCTGGCGGCGCCGCTGTTCGCCGAGGTGCCGGGGCTGGTGCGCGTCATTGCGGTCGAGAAGAAGGCGGGCAAGCTGCACTGGCCGGCGCTCTATGCCCAGGTCGTCGGCACGCATTGGGATCTGGCGGTCGATCTGCGCGGCTCGGCGCTGACCTATTTGTTGTGGGCGCGCGCGCGCCGTGTCATGGCCAAGGGCAGCGCCGAGGAGCACCGCGTGCATCAGCTCGCGCGGCTGTTCGATCTCAAGCTGCCGCCGGCGCCGGCGCTGTGGCTCGGCGCGCGGCACGTCGCCGCGGCAGACCGGCTGGTGCCGGCGGGCCCGCCGGTGCTCGCGGTCGGTCCGGCGGCAAACTGGCAGGGCAAAGAATGGCGCGCAGAACGCTTCGCCGAGCTCGCCCAGCGGCTGATCGCTCCCAACGGGAAGCTGGCCGGCGCGCGCGTCGCGGTGATGGCGGCGGCGCACGAGCGCAAGCAAGCCGCGCCGCTGCTGGCGGCGCTGCCGCGCGACCGCGTCGTCGATCTCGTCGGCAAGCTCGACCTGCTGACCGCCGCCGCGATCCTGCGCAACGCCGCGCTGTTCGTCGGCAACGACACCGGCCTGATGCATCTCGCCGCCGCCGGCGGCGCGCCGACGCTCGGCCTGTTCGGGCCGAGCAACGTCAAGGAATATGCCCCGTGGGGGCCGCGCGCCGCGTTCGTCCAGACCGCGATACCTTATGCCCAGCTCTTCCCGCCGGGATGGAACCGCTTCACCACCGGCAGCATGCTGGATTCGCTGTCGGTCGACATGGCGGAAGAGGGCGCGCGCGGCCTGCTGCACCGCGTCGCCGGCGTCGCGGCGTGACGCGCCTCGTCCAGCTCATGGCCGGCGCCGAGCACGGCGGCGCCGAGGCGTTCTTCACCCGGCTCGCCGTCGCCTTGCAGCGCGCCGGGCAGGAGCAGCGCGTCGCTTTGCGACCCTATCTGGCGCGTATCGAAGCGTTGAAAGCAGCGGGGATCGCGTCGGTCGCGCTGCCGTTCCGCGGCGGGTTGTTTGATTTCGCCACGAGCGGCGGGTTGAGGTCACTGATCAGCGACTACCGGCCGCGCGTCGTGCTGAGCTGGATGAACCGGGCAACGTCGCTTTGCCCACGCGGCGATTTCGTGCATGTTGCCCGTCTCGGAGGGTATTACGATTTGAAATATTATCGCCGCTGCGACCACCTGATCGCCAACACGCGCGGCATCGTGGCCTATCTGACGGCGCAGGGCTGGAGTGCGACGCGCGTGCATTACCTGCCGAACTTTCCGACCGTCGCGGCGGCGGCGCGGCTCGCCGAGAAACGGTCCGACGCGCCGCTGGCGTTGGCGCTCGGCCGGCTGCATCGCAACAAGGGCTTCGACGTGCTGCTCGCGGCGCTGGCGCGCGCCGACGGGATTCACTTGTGGCTCGCTGGCGAAGGGCCGGAGCGCGGCGCGCTCGAGCGCCAGGCGCGCAAGCTCGGCCTCGGCGACCGCGTGCGCTTCCTCGGCTGGCGCGACGACGCGCCGGCCTTGCTTGCTGCAGCCGACTTCCTGGTCGTGCCGTCGCGCAGCGAGCCGCTCGGCAACACCATCGTCGAGGCCTGGGCGGCCGAGCGGCCGGTGATCGCCACCGAGACCGCCGGTCCGACGGAGCTGATCGCCGCCGGCCAGACTGGGCTGCTGGTGCCGGTCGGGAACGTCGAGACTTTGGCACTGACGCTCGAACGCGTCGCCGACGATCGCGACCTACGCCGCCGGCTCGCCGCCGCCGGCCACGTGCGCTATGCCGCGGAGTTTTCCGAGACGCGTGTGGTCGCCGCCTACCAAGCGTTGTTCGCGAAAGTCGCCGCCTGATGTGCGGCATCGCCGGGTTTATGACGCTCTCGGGCGAGGCCCCACTGGCCGGTGGCCTGGCGGCGATGGAAGCCGCGCTCCAGCATCGCGGTCCGGATGGCTTCGGCCACTATCGCGCCGGCGACGTCGGCATGGTGCAGACGCGCCTCGCCATCATCGATCTCGCCACCGGCGACCAGCCGCTCTACGAGCCGTCGGGCGCGGCGCTGGTCGCCAACGGCGAGATCTACAACTACATCGAATTGAAGCAGGACCTGCCGGCGGGCGTCTTCGCCACGGCGTCGGACTGCGAGCTGCCGCTCCATCTCTATCGCCGCCATGGCATGGACTTCACCCACCACCTGCGCGGCATGTACGCGATCGCGCTGCATGATCCCGGCGCCGGGCGGCTGCTGCTGGCGCGCGACCCCTTCGGCATCAAGCCGCTCTATTACGTCGAGACGCCGCTCGGCCTCGCCTTCGCCTCCGAGCCGCAAGCGCTCATCCGCGGCGGCTTCGCGCCGATGCGCGACGGCGCACCGCTGCTCAATCCGGCGGCGCGCAACGAGCTGCTGCAGCTCCAGTTCACCACTGGCCGCGAGACCATCTTCCACGGCGTGCATCGCGTGCTGCCGGGCGAGACCGTGGTGGTGGCGCGCGGCCGCATCGTCGAGCGCCGCCGCATCGAGGCACTGCCCGAGGGCGGCGCGCGCGCGCAGGACGAAGCCGGCGCGCTCGCCGATTTCGATCGTGCTTTTGCCGATAGCGTGCTGATCCACCAGCGCGCCGACGTGCCTTACGGTATGTTCCTGTCGGGCGGCATCGATTCGAGCGCGGTGCTGGCGATGATGGCGCGGCTCAACGAGCGTCCGGTGCAGGCCTTCACCATCGGTTTCTCGCATACCGGCGCCGCGGACGAGCGCGACGCGGCGCGCGCCGTCGCCCGCGTGCTCGGCGCCGAGC
>JBOHIU010000025.1:0-40349 GCA_050725855.1 Xanthobacteraceae bacterium
AACGTGTTCTACGCGAACCGGCAACCGTGACGCCCAGTTCGCGATAACGCGCGCGGTCTCGGGTCCGGACCCATCGTCGGCGACGATGATTTCGAAATCCCGATCGGCTTGTCGCGACAGCGAGCGCAAGCACGCATCGAGCGCATCGGGACGTTCGTAGGTGGTCACGATGACCGAGATCAGTTCGGTCACGGCAGCGCAATCCTGACAGGGTGATGCAGGAGCCGCATTGTCTCGGTTCCGTTATGACGCAGCCGGCTTGGCGACCTGGCGTGTCGGACCGGCAACGCGACGCACGATGTTCGTCGTCGAGTGACCGGGCACGAGATCGACCAGGATCAACTGGCCGCCGGCAGCCTCGACGACCTCGCGGCCGACCACTTGCTCACGGCTATAGTCCGCGCCCTTGATCAATACATTGGGCCGTATGTATTCGATGAGCTCCAGCGGCGTGTCCTGTTCGAAAACGACCACGAGATCGATCGCTTCCAAGGCGGCGAGCACCTCGGCGCGGCCCTCGGCCGGATTGATTGGCCGCCCCTCACCTTTTAGGCGCCGCGTCGAAGCATCGCTGTTGAGACCGACAACCAGAACGTCGCAGGCGGCACGCGCTTCGGCCAGCAATCGAATATGTCCGCGATGCAAGAGATCGAAGCAGCCGTTGGTGAAGCCGATGCGCAATCCGCCACGCCGCCAGTCGGACAGGCGTTCATCGAGCACCAACCAGTCGAATACGATCTTGTCCTCCGGTGCGAGTGACGCCGCCGGCAGGACACGATGGCGCAGCTCGGGCAGCGACACCGTGGCTGTGCCGCGCTTGCCGACCACGACCGCGGCGGCGGCATTGGCGGCGCGCATCGCCGGCTCGAACGGCGCTTTCATGGCCAGCAACACCGCCATGACCGCGGCGACTGTATCGCCCGCGCCGGAGACATCGCGCACCTTGACCGGATAGGCGGGCACGTGAACCGGCGTATCGCCCGTCACCTGCAAGGTCATGCCCACCTCGCTGCGGGTCACCAGAACCGCGTCGCAGTCGATGGCATGCGCCAATTCGGCCGCCGCCTCCGCGATCTCAGCGTCGCTCGCAAGCGGCCGATGCACCGCGGCGGCCAGTTCCTTGGCGTTGGGCGTGATCAGGGAGGCGCCGCGATAGACGCTGTAATCGTGGTTCTTTGGATCGACGATGATGGGCTTGCCAAGCCGCCTTGCGCCATCGACCACCGCGCGAATGACGCGCGGGGTGAGAACACCCTTGGCATAATCCGACAACACGACGGCACCGGCCTGCGGCAGCGCCGCTTCCGCGTAGGCGATCAAGGAGTTTTCGCTCTGCGCGCTGATAGGTCCCGCTGTCTCCCAATCGGCTCTCATCAGGTGGGCCGAGTGATGCTCCGAGACGAAGCGCACCTTGCGGGTGGTCTGCCGCGCCCGGTCGACAACAAGATCGGGAACGACGGCGCCGTTGAGCTCGCCGAGCGCATTGGTCAGCACCAGTCCGGCATCATCGTTGCCGATTAGCGCAACGAAAATACAGCGGGCCCCCAGCGCCGCGATATTACGAGCCACGTTGCCGGCGCCGCCGATCTCGATCGCGCTGTGGCGGACCGCGAGTACCGGCGTCGGCGCCTCGGGCGATATGCGCGTGACATCGCCATAGACGAAATCGTCGAGCATGAGATCGCCGACGCAGAGGATCGTCTGGTGGCCGATCAGCCGCAGCGCTTCTTCGAGATCGAACATGCTTGTTTGCCGCTGCCCCGGTCCCGCGATTTGCTTAGCGATAGCGGTCGGCGCGATCGAGATAGGACGTCACGTAACGCCGCACCGCGTCTTCGAGCACTGTGAAGTCCGCATTATAGCCGGCCCGACGCAGATTTCGGGTCTCGGCCTCGGTGAAATATTGATAACTGTCGCGAATCGAACCCGGCATCTCGATATACTCGATCGCCGGTTCGCGGACGAGCGCCGAAAACATGGCGGTGATCAGATCGCGGAAACTCCTCGCCCTCCCCGTGCCGACGTTGAAAATTCCGGAGACCGAAGGCGTATCGAGGAGCCAGCGGATGACGCCGACCGCGTCGTCTACGTAAATGAAATCGCGCTTCTGCTCGCCGTGGCCGATGCCCGGGCGGTACGACTTGAACAGCCGCACCGGCTTGCCGGCCTTGGCCTCGTCGAAACGCTTGGCCACTAGGCTCATCATTTCGCTTTTGTGGTATTCGTTGGGACCGAAGACGTTGAAGAGCTTCAGACCTGCCCATTGCGGCGGCAGCTTGTCCTTACGCGCCGCTCGCTCGACGACCGCGAGGTCGAACAAATGCTTGCTCCAGCCATAAAGGTTCAGCGGCTTCAAACACTTAAGCGCAGCGACCGAAGCGTCGTCGGAGAAACCCTGACCGCCGTCGCCATAAGTGGCGGCCGATGAGGCGTAGATGAACCGCGTTCGGGTGGCGGCACACCAGTCCAGGAGGCGCAGCGAAAGCCGGAAATTGGCTTCGATAACGGCGTCCCCGTCGGTCGCGGTCGTCGACGAATTGGCGCCAAGATGCACCACAGCGTCGAGCTTGCGGCCATCCAGCCATGACAAAAGTTCTGCCGGCGGCACGAAGTCGGCCAGCTGGCGCCCACCCAGGTTGCGCCATTTGCCCTCGTGTCCGAGACTGTCGTTGACGACGATATCGGCGCGCCCGCTTTCATTCAGGCTCGCCACCACGTTCGATCCGATGAATCCGGCCCCGCCGGTGACCAACAACATCGACGCGATGGACCGGTTGCTGTTGCATCGGCCATGCGCCGAGCATCCGCCGATCATTTGCCCTAGTCTGACGCGCCGGGCAACATGGCCGGCGCCAGGACCAGCCGTCGCGTGGCAGGAGAAGAATGCAATGAATATTTATTCACTATATTGAGTGCGGCAGGAGTGGGGGCGGTCGCAATGATCGATCCGGCACCCCTTGGAGACCTGCAGGAGAGATATGATACGGCCCGATCGGATCGATCCGCCCTGAAATCCTGACGATGCAGAAGATTTCCGCCTACATCATCGCCTTCAACGAGGCCGAAAAGATCAAGGCAGCGGTCGAGAGCGTTCTCTGGGCCGATGAGGTCGTCGTCATCGATTCCGACAGCAAGGATGCCACCGCAGAGATCGCTTCCAGCCTGGGTGCTCGCGTGCTGCAGGTGCCGTTTCAGGGATTTGGCGACCTGCGCAATCAAGCCGTCCAAGCCTGCCAATTCGAGTGGATTTTCAGTCTCGATGCCGACGAGCGGTGCACCCGCGAGGTCCGCGACGAGATTCTTGACCTGCTTGCCGGCGAGCCGCCGCACAACGTTTACCGCGTGCCGCGGCGGAATTTCATGATGGGCCGATGGATTCGGGGCTCGGGCTGGTATCCGAACTTCCGCCAGCCGCAGCTATTCCGCCGGGGCAGCATGCGCTACACGCTTCTGTCGGTGCACGAAGGCTACGAAATTCTTGACGGTAAACCGGTTGGCATCCTGCGCAATGCGATTTGGCAGTTTCCCTTCCGTAATCTTGCGGAAGTGATCCGCAAAGCGGACCGCTATTCCTCACTCGGAGCCTCGAAGCTGTCAGGACGGCGCGTCACCATGAGCGGCGCGCTTGGACACGGCTTATGGGCCTTCGTGAAACACTACATCTTAAAGCGCGGCTTCATTGACGGCTGGGCCGGCTTCGTGATCGCGTTCGGCAATTTCGAGGGCACATTTTACCGTTACGCCAAGCGCCATGAGGCGGCTCAAAACTGGGCGCCGCCGGCGGGCGAGCGGCTGACGCGTGCAGAGCCCAGTGATAATAATGAATCTTAGTTCTTAACATTGGCCAGCCAAACTGTGACCCAGCCGGCGACAGATCCCATCCTCCTCGTTCCCTATATGTGGATCGGGGATTTTGTTCGCTGCCACTCTGTCGTGAAGCTGTTGCGAGCGCGATTCCCCGAACGCCCGATCGACGTGCTGGCAACCACGCTCTGCGCCCCGCTGACCGATTACATGCCCGACGTGCGCCGCGCCGTCGTGGTCGACCTGCCGCGGAAGCGGCTCGCTTTCGGCCATCATCGCCGGCTGGCCGAACGGCTAAAGCCCAACGGTTACGGCTCTGCCCTGATCATGCCCAAGACCTGGAAATCGGCATTGGCGCCGTTTTTGGCCGGCATTCCGGAGCGGACCGGTCTTTTCGGCGAGGCCCGTTTCGTCGTTCTTAATGACCTGCGGTTCGCCGGAAACAAGCTGCCGCGCATGGTGGATGAGTGCGCGTCCCTCGCACTGCCTCGTGGAGCGGCGTTGCCGGCCAACTGGCCGGCGCCGGAACTCAGAGTTCCTGCCGCGGAAGTGGCGGCGTGGCGCGAAAGACACGGCTTGGCCGGGCACAGCCGCCCCGCCGTGGCGCTGGCGCCCGGCGCAGTCAACCCAGCCAAGCGCTGGCAGGCCGCGGCTTATGCATCGCTTTGCCACACGCTCCTCGCCGACGGGTTTGACGTCTGGGTGTTGGGTGGCCCTAACGAAAAAGCACTGGCGCGACAAATCGTCGGGGATAGCGCGGCGCGCGATCTGACCAACAATGACTTGCGCGAAGCCATCTTGGCGCTGGCCGCCGCTTCGGCGGCTGTTTCCAACGATTCCGGGCTCCTGCACGTCGCCGCCGCAATGGGAACCCCGACGGTCGGGATATTCGGGCCGACCAGCCCGTGGCATTGGGCGCCGCTCAATCCGCTCGTGGCAGCGATCCAGGCAAAAGCGCAATTGCCTTGCCGGCCCTGTCACAAGCCGGTTTGCCGCCTCGGTCATCATCGCTGCATGACAGAAATAAGCTCGGAAGAGGTGCTTGCAGCCGCTCGCCAGGCGTTGAACGCGGCCGCTGCCGCAAGATCGGTATAACGCCGTATTTATCAAATCGGCGTAGGCCGGCGAGACTGAAGCAGGATCGAACAGTATGACCATCCTGGTCACCGGCGGAGCCGGCTACATCGGCAGCCATATGGTCTATGCACTCGTCGATGCCGGCGAGCGCGTGATCGTCCTCGACAATCTCTCCACCGGCTTCGATTGGGCTGTTGCGCCGGGCGTGCCGCTCGCCATTGGCGAGAGCGGCGATCAAGACCTGGTGGCGAGAATCATTCGTGAGCACGGCGTCGACGCCATCATTCATTTCGCCGCCTCGATCGTCGTGCCGGATTCGGTGCGCGATCCGCTTGGCTATTACCGCAACAATACAGTAAATTCGCGCGCGCTGATCGAGTGCGCCGTCAATTGCGGCGTCCGCCACTTTATTTTCTCCTCGACCGCCGCGGTCTACGGCAACCCGGTCGACATTCCGGTGCGCGAAAATGCGCCGCCGCAGCCGATCTCGCCGTACGGCTGGTCGAAGCTGATGACGGAGATCATGCTGCGGGACGCGAGTTCCGCTCACGGACTCGAACACGTGATCTTGCGCTACTTCAATGTCGCCGGCGCCGACCCGCAATGCCGGACCGGCCAGTCGACAGCGGGCGCCACTCATTTGATCAAGGTCGCCGTGGAGACCGCGCTTGGGCTGCGCCCGAAGCTTTCAGTATTCGGCACCGATTATCCGACCCCGGACGGCACCTGCATCCGCGACTACATTCATATCAGCGACCTTGTGGCGGCGCATTGCGACGCATTGCGTCAGCTCCGCGCCGGCGCATCTTCGGCGACGTTCAATTGCGGCTATGGCCACGGCTTTTCCGTCCGTGACGTTATCGACGAAGTGAAACGTGTCTCGGGAATAGACTTCAGCGTCGAGATGGCGCCGCGCCGGCTTGGCGATGCGGCACAAATCGTGGCGGACAGCACGCAAATCCGAAGCACGCTGCAGTGGCGCCCGCGCTTCGACGATCTGTCCAAGATCGTGGAACATGCGCTTGCCTGGGAACGCCGGCTCATGCGCCGCCACGCATCGCACGGCGCCAATCCAGCTCAGCTCGAACGCGCTTAAAGAGCGGCTTCCGCCACTCGGGCCGGGGAAACCGGTCAAACCGAGCATTTTACTTGAAAAGCCTGCCGCTTCCGGGCATGGAACGGCTGTTGTCGCCGGTCGCGCAGCCTAGTGTGGCGGTTCGAAAGTCCGCATCATTCTTACGGAGGCTCGTTATGCGGACTTCTGAACCGAGGTCACACTAGCTCAATAAGTTGCTAGTGTCCTTTCGATTCCGAAGTTCGCAAACGAGGGGACCCGCACAATGATACAAACTTCGGAATCGGGACACTAGCCGCATCACGGCCAAACGGACCGCGTATGGGATTATTTCGGGCCGCATCCTCCGACACATTCGCCACCTATCCGCTGTTGCGCCGACTCCTCGTCGATGAGGCGTTCGGGCACTGGCCGCGCTACGCCGGAGCGCTCGCGCTGATGGCGATCGTCGCGGGCGCGACAGCGGCGTCCGCGTATCTCCTCGGCACCATGATCAACGCGGCCTATGTCGAAAAGAACTATCGCGAGATCGTGGCGCTGGGCTTGCTGGCGATGACGATCTTCGTGGTGAAGGCATTGGCCACCTACGGTTCGGCCGTCATGCTGTCCTCGATCGGCAATCGGATCGTCGCCGACAATCAGCGGCGCATGTTCGACAAGTTGTTGCGCGAGAATCTCGGCTTCTTCGCCGATCGGCATTCGTCGGAATTCATCGCTCGCCTTGCCACCGGCGCGTCCGCCGTCAGCCAAGTCATCAATCTCCTCATTACCGCAGTCGGCCGCGATCTGATGTCGCTGATCGGATTGAGCTTCGTGATGGTGGATCAGGATCCGATCATGTCGATCGCCGGGCTCGTCATTGCTCCCCCGGCTTTGGTCATCTTGCGCAAGATGATCCGGCGCGTCCGCGGCATCGCGCGCACTCAGTTCACCGGCACCACGCGGATCGTCGAGACGATGCAGGAGGCGCTGCAGGGCCTGCGCATGGTCAAGGCTTTTGGCCTCGAGGGCGAGATGAGCCAGAGGCTCGCGGCGAGCGTCGCCTGGGTCGAACATGAATCAAACAAAATGGCGAGGGTGTCCAATCGCGCCGCGCCGATGATGGAGATTTTCGCCGGCTTCACGATTGCGCTGGCGATCATCTACGGCGGCTACCGTGTCATCTACACCGGCGCGACGCCCGGTGAATTCTTCTCGTTCCTGGCGGCGTTCCTGCTCGCCTACGAGCCCGCCAAACGCCTTGCCCGGCTTAACCTCGACCTCAACAACTCGCTGGTCGGGGTACGCATTCTGTATGAGGTGATCGACAGTCCGCCGGGCGAACCAAACGACGACGACCGGCCATCGCTGTCGCTGAGCACCGCGCGCGTCGAGTTCGAGAATGTGCAATTCTCCTATCGCACCGGCACTCCGGTGCTGCGCGGCATGAGCTTCGTGGCCGAACCGGGCAAGCTTACCGCGCTGGTCGGCGCCTCGGGCGGCGGCAAGTCGACGGTGCTCAACCTGCTCCTGCGCTTTTACGAGGCGGAGTCCGGACTCATCGCGATCGATGGCCAGGACATCGGTACCGTATCGCGCCGCTCACTGCGGGACAACATCGGCTACGTCGGGCAGATCGTGCAGATGTTTCGCGGCACCGTCCGCGAAAATATCGCGCTCGGCAAGCTCGGCGCCGGCGAGGCGGAGATCGTCGCTGCCGCGAAGGCAGCGCACGCGCATGATTTCATTCAGGGTTTATCCTTGGGCTACGACACGCCGGTGGGCGAGCACGGCATGCAGCTCTCGGGCGGCCAACGTCAGCGCATCGCCATCGCGCGCGCGCTGATCAAGAACGCACCCATCATTCTGCTCGACGAAGCCACGGCGGCGCTCGATGCGGAATCGGAACGATTCGTGCAGGAAGCCATCGGCGAACTCTGCGCCGGCCGCACGACATTGGTCATCGCTCACCGGTTGTCGACCATCATGCATGCCGACTGCATCCTTGTGGTCGAGGAGGGCCTGATCGTCGAGTCCGGCCGCCACGAGGAGTTGCTGCGCAAGAACGGCCGCTATGCCTCGTTCTACCGGCTGCAATTGAAAGAGAAGCAGTTGGAGCGAGAACTCGCCACCGTCGCCTTCTCCGACTGAATCGCATTGACCGCAATGCGGCGTCGGTTATAAGCGGCGCGCCTGCATATTTTTGTCCCATACATGAAGAACAGCATGAGCAGCCAAGCCCAGACTTACGTCATTACACCACCGCCCCAACCCGCTTTGGCCGTTGCCGGCACCGACAAGGTTTTCCCGGTGCGCCGGCTGTGGTGCGTTGGCCGGAATTACGTCGAGCATATCAAGGAAATGGGCCAGGACGTGCGCGAGCCGCCGTTCTTCTTCGCAAAGCCCGCCGACGCGATCGTGCCGGACGGCGGAACGGTGCCTTATCCGTCGCTGACCAAGGATATGCACCACGAGGTCGAGCTTGTCGTCGCGCTGAAAAGCGGCGGACGCAATATCGCGGTCGAACGGGCGCTGGATTGCATTTATGGCTACGGAGTTGGCATCGATCTCACGCGCCGCGACCTGCAGATCGCTTCGCGCGACATCAAGCGGCCGTGGGAGATCGGCAAGGCCTTCGACCACTCGGCGCCCTGCGGCGCGCTCAAGCCCGCGGCCGCGGCCGGGCATCCATCCAAGGGGCGGATCGTCCTGAAGGTCAACGGCAAGATGCGCCAGGACGGCGACCTCAATCAGATGATCTGGAACGTGCCCGAGATCATTTCCAAGCTGTCCGAGATGGTCGAACTTGCGCCCGGCGACATTATCATGACCGGCACCCCCTCGGGCGTCGCCGCCACTGTCGCCGGCGATAACATCGAGTGCGAGGTCGAAGGCGTCGGCGCGCTGCACGTGACGATTGGGCAGCCGTTGAAATAAGCGGCGTCACCCGGAAATGCGGACCAAGGCGCGGGAAGGCCCGCGCCTTGGAATGATAATTACTGCAGCCCCTCCGCCTTAAGCGCCTCCTGCACCTTCGGTCGCGCGGCGACGCGGTCTACATAGGCCTTGATATTGGGCCACTTGCCCAGATCGATTTCGATGCGCGGCGCCCAGCGCAGCACCGTGAACAGGTAAGCGTCGGCGACGGTGAATTTGTCGCCCATCAAATATTGTTTGCCGGCGAGTTGCTTGTCGATCCAATCGAAGCGTTTGCCGAGATTTTCCTTGGAGATTTTCTTGAATTCCTCCGGCGTCGTCGGCCGAAAAATCGGTCCGTACGTCTTATGCAGTTCCGACGTGACGAAGTTCAGCCATTCCAGCACGCGATAGCGATCAATCGATCCGGGTGCCGGCACCAATCCCGAAGACGGCTTCTGATCGGCGAGATATTGCACGATCACCGGCCCTTCGGTCAGCCGCTCCCCGTTATCGAGCTCGAGTACCGGAACCTGTCCCTTGGCATTGATGCTCCAATAATCCTTGCCGCTTTTTGTCTTCTTCTCGCGATTGTCGACCTGCTCGAAATCCAGGTCGATGCCGAGTTCGCGCGAAACGATGTGCGGCGAAAGCGAGCAGGCGCCGGGCGCGTAATAAAGTTTCATGACATCCTTCTTCCTTCATGCACAGGCTTCCGTCGCCTGTTCACATTGATGCAATGCGCCGCATATAGCACAGCGATCAAACCGCACAACTCCGGCCAGACGGCTCGGAACTCAACGGCCGTGCGACCCGCCGTTCCGCTGAAGGCTCCGCCGCTACAGCCCCAGATAGGCGCTGCGCACACGGTCGTCGGCAAGCAGTTCGCTTCCGCTGCCGGTCAGGGTCACTCGACCGTTCTCCAATACATAGGCGCGGCTTGCGAGTTTCAGCGACAGCGCGACATTCTGCTCGACCAGCAAGCAGGTCAGCCCTTCCCGATTGAGGTCGCGGATGGTGCCGAGCAGGTTATGGGCCACAGCCGGCGCGAGACCGAGCGACGGTTCGTCGAACATGATCAGTTCGGGCTCGCTCATCAGGCAGCGTCCGATGGCGAGCATCTGCTGCTCGCCGCCTGAAAGCGTGCCGGCCGCCTGGCGCTCGCGTTCGGCGAGGACCGGAAACAGCTTGAGGACGCGCAGGCGGTTATATTCTCGCCGCGCCCGGGCGCGCGGCAACAGCGCACCCATTTCGAGATTTTCCGCAACCGACAGCGTCGGGAAGATCTGCCGTCCCTCCGCCACCTGCCCTATGCCCAGATCGCAGACACGATGGCTTGGCCAGCCCGCGATGTCGGTCGATCGATACAGGATGCGCCCACGCGCCGGGGTGAGCATCCCCGCAATGGCGCGAATGAGCGAGGTCTTTCCAGCGCCGTTGGCGCCGATGATGGCGACAATCCCGCCATCCTCGATGTCGAGCGACACGGCATCGAGCGCCTGGGCGTCGCCGTAGAACACATCGAGATTTTCCACCCGCAGCATCACACCGCCCGAATGTTAACGTCAGATTGGCCCAGATAGGATTGGACCACCGCCGGATCGCGCACCACGGCCTCGGGCGTTCCTTCGGCGATCGTCGTGCCGTGATCGAGCACGAGGACGCGGGTGGCGAGCGCCATCACCGCGCGCATGACGTGTTCGATCAAAAGAATTGTCAGTCCGCTCTCGCGGTTAAGCTCCTTCAAGACCGTGACCATGCGGTCGACTTCGGTCGGGCGCAACCCGGCGACGACTTCGTCGAGCAGCAGGAGCTTCGGCTCGGTCGCAAGCGCGCGCACGACTTCGAGCCGCTTGCGATCCGGCAGCGTCAGCGCCGACGCCGGTTGACGGCGCCGGTCGAACAGATCGAAACGTCGAAGCAGCGCCTGGGCGCGCTCGCGCGCCGCACCGACGTCGTTTCGACGCAACAGAGCGCCGACGACGACATTATCCTCCACGCTCAATGCCGGGAACGGCCGCACCAGCTGAAAGGTCCGGGCAACGCCGCGACGGCACACGGCATCCGCCGCGAGACCCGTGATCGCCTCTCCGGCGAAGCTGATCGCCCCCGCGTCTGGAACGATCGCACCGGCGATCAGGTTGAACAGCGTGGTCTTGCCGGCGCCGTTTGGCCCGATCACCGCGAAGATTGCCCCTTCGGGTACCGCGAAGCTCACGCCGTCGACGGCGACCAGACCGCGGAAGCGCTTTCTGACATGGTCCAGAACAAGCAGCGCGGTCATTGCCGCTCCTTGTCGATGCCAAGCCGCCGCGCCAGCGGCGGCCACACGCCATCGGGCAATGCGACAATGACGACCAGGAGACACACGCCGTAAAAGACCTCTTTGATGCCTGGCACATCGAGGCCTATGGCGCTGATCGCCGAGCTGAGCGTCTCGGCGAGACCGTTGAGCACGAACGCGCCGAGGATCGGACCGAACAGCGTGCCGACGCCGCCGATCACCGGGCCGAGAAGCATCGCGATGGACTCCCCGATACTGAACACCTGCTCGGGAAACAGATTGTTGTAAAAGAACGCATAGAACACGCCAGCAAACGAGGTCACCGCGGCCGAGATCATAACCGCGTACATCTTATAACGGAACGTATTGATGCCGGCGGCGCGCGCCGCCTCTTCGTCTTCGCGGATGGCGAGCCAGAAGTAACCGGTGCGGCTGCGCAGAAGACCGCGGCAGAGGATAAAAACGAGAACCGTGGCGGCCAGCATGACATAATAGAACATCGTCGGATTGCCGCGCAGCCGCCACAGATCGTTGTGCGCATACTGCCCGACGGGCAGGAACAGACCAGCCGACGCGTTGACGATCGCCAGATGATCGAAACCGATGCGCGCGAATTCGGCAAACGCAATGGTCAGGATGGCAAAGTACACGCCCGCGACCCGGAAGCGGAAAGCGAGGAATCCGATAATCGCGCCGCATGTAGCGGCGACCGGAACTGACGCCAGAAATCCGATCCACGGGCCGATGCCGAACCTGGTGAACAGAACCGCTGCGACGTAAGCGCCCAATCCGGAATAAAGCGCGTGGCCGAGCGAAAGCTGGCCGGCGAAGCCCATCATGATATTCCACGCCTGCCCGGTGTAGGCGGAATACAGAATGACGATCAGCACCGTGAGCAGATAATCGTTGACGAACCACGGCGCGAGCAACAAGGCCGCGAGCAGGACCGCAAGCAGGATCGCCGTGCGGCGCGGGATGTCGGCGGCGAAACGTGAGAGCGTAGCCGCTGTCATGAAGCCCTCTTGCCGAGAAGGCCCTGCGGTCGCAGCAGCAGCACGAGCACCAGGATGGCGAAGGCGAACATGCTTTTCGCCGAGGGGGTGAATAAAAGTCCGGCGAGAGCCTCGGTAACCCCGATCAGAACACCGCCGAGCAGGGCACCGGACATTGAGCCCAGCCCCCCGGTGATGACAATGACGAAGGCGAGCAAGGTATAGGCGGGCCCGATGCTGGGCGTGACATCGACGATCAGCGTCATCATCGCGCCCGCCGCTCCGACGCAGGCCATACCGAGTCCGAAACTGAGCGCGTATAAGTGCTTGACGTTAAGCCCGACCACCTGCGCTCCGGTATAATTATCGGCGCAAGCGCGGATCGCCTTGCCAACGAGGCTGAAACGAAAAAAGCCGAACAGGGCGGCGGCGAACGCGATTGCGGCGGCGCCGGCGTAAGCCTTCGAGGCGTCAATCAGCACCGGCCCAAGCTGAAAACTGTCATACGCATACGAGGTCTGAACGGTACGGGCATCCGGTCCGAACACGATCAGCAACACATTGACGATGATGATGCCGAGCGCCACCACCAGGAGAAACTGGCTATGCTCCGGCCGCGTAACGAACGGATTGATCAAACCCGCCTGCAGCACATAGCCGAACACGAACATGACGGCCGCGATCGGCACAAGCATGATCAGGGGATCGAGATGAAACGCCGAGAACAGCAAAACCGCGATATACATCGCGATCGACATCATCTCGCCGTGAGCGAAATTGACGACGCGCACCACGCCGAAGATGACCGACAAACCGAGCGCCATCAGGCCATAGACCAAACCGGTCAAGACGCCGGCCACGGCGACATTCAGATAAACGTCAAACGTCACCGCTCGAGCCTCAGCTGCCAGTCTTCGGTCGTTCCCGGCAAGGCGGGGGCCCATCGTTACACATCGAGCCGGACCGTCTTGGGCAAGCGGCTATGAATACCCGCTTGCGCGGCAGTAGCGCCAGACCTCACCCGCGGCTCTGATACGACTTCATCGGCCATTCCGGTTTGGCGTTGGCCGCCTCCTTGGGCACGACCGTGACGGCCTTGCCGCCGCGGTTCTGAATGGCGCTGTCCTTGACCTTATCATTCTGCCCCTTGGCATTGAAGGCAATGCCCGGACCGACGCTGACGTTGTTGGTGATGTTGGTCTTGCGAATGGCGTCGGCGAGCGCCTTCGGGTCGCTCGATCCGGCGCGTTTGTAGGCGTCGGCGGCGACCAGCAGCGCTTCGAAGGTGAACACCTGATTGGTGTTCAAATTGCTGCCCGGATAGGCTTTGACGAAAGCGGCTTCCAGTGTTTGCGACAGCTTCTTGTTGGGATCGAACCAAGGCACGAAGCTGATCGGCCCGTCGGACATCTTGCCCAGGGTCTTGAAATACTGGTCTTCGTACCAGCCGGGCCCCATGCTGAGAATGGCCTGCGGCGTCCAGCGCTGCTTGATCAATTCGCGCGTTATCAGCAACGCATCGTTGAGGCGGCTGACCATCAGCAAGGCATCGGCATTGGTCGCCTTCGCCTTGGTCACCTCGACCGAAAGGTCGCGCGCCGCCGGATCGTAGGAAATCTCCTCGACGATCTTATACGGCATGTTGAACTTCGGCATCACGACGCCGATGCCCTTCGCCATCGCCGTGCCGAATGTGTCATTCACATGCATGAACACCACGGTTTTCGGCGCCGCGCCGGCGATGCTGAAGACCTCCTTCTGGTTCGCGAATGCGTCGGACAAAATCATGCCCGCCGTGGGAAAGTTGCGGAACACGAACTTGTAACCCTGCTCGGTGATCTGCGGCGCGGCGGCGATGTTGATGATGAGCGGGATGCTCTTCTGCTCGGCCACCTGGGCGATCGCGGTGGTCTGGCCGGAATCGAAGGCGCCGACCAGAAGCTGCGCGCCGTCGCTGATCAGCTTCTCGGCATGTTCGCGCGCGGTACCGACATTCGACTCGGTGTCGCCGTTTATGATGGTCAGTTCGGGCAGGCCGAGCGATTTGAGGATCGGCGGCGCGATATCGACGCCGCGTTGACAGTCCTGGCCGATGGCCGCCTCGAAGCCGGAGCGCGGCAGCAGCACGCCGACTTTGAGCGGCGCGCTCTGCGCGCGCAGCACGTTGAACGGCGCCGCGCCAGCGACCACGGCGGCGGCGCCGGCGGCGGTGGTGAAGGCGCGACGGCTTAAGCGCACGGATTTCGATCGGGATTGGCTATGCATGACGGTCCTCCCATGGCTCTGCTGTCCGGCCTTCGCGGCATGATGCCGGATGTGCTTGCGCGGTTACAAGGCTCGAATAGGGCGCGGCTGGACGGCCTCATTGGATTAAGCTTATTGTTGTCCTAGACAACAATCGCGTCAATACCGCTGTGACGGTCGCGGCCCGGAGAATGCCCGCATGATCCCCGTCAAGAGCCGCCGCCAGCCGGCACTGCCGTTCCGCCCCGCCGCGGTACGGCGCAGCGCCGTGAGAGCTGCCGTCGCGCTCGACACGCTCCGCGAGCACCTCGGCTATTTCGTGCGGCGGCTCCAGGTCTGGATCTTCCAGGACTTCATCCGCACGCTCAAGCGCATCGACCTCAGTCCGGCGCAGTTCTCGGTGCTGGTGGTGATCAACGCCAATCGGGGCTTGTCGCAGGCCGAACTGGCGGCGACGCTCGGCATCGAGCGAGCGCGGCTGGTGCGGCTCTTGCATCAGTTGCAACGCCGCGGCCTGATACAGCGGCTGAAATCCCCGGCCGACGGTCGTCGCCATGCGCTGCAACTCACCGGCGAGGGCCGTGCCCTGCTCGCACGCGCCAAGGCGCTGGCGGCGCGGCACGAGCGGCGTTTGAGTGACAAACTCGGCGCCGATCGCCACCGCGCATTGCTGGCGGCGCTGCACGACGTTTGCGTCGACTGAATCGACGGCGGCGCTCAGTTCTTGAGCAACCCTTCCACCGCCGCGGCGATGCTCAACAGCCGTTTGTCCTGCCCGTTGCGCGCCACCAGCATCAGCCCCATCGGGAGCGCCGGCGGCGTTCCGAAGACCGGCAGCGTGATGGCGCAGAGATCGAAAAAATTGATGATGGCGGTATTGCGCAGGAGCGCGGCGTTGCGCGCCGCAAATACCTTCTCGTCCGCCACTTCCGCAATGGTTGGGGCGACGATCGAAGTCGTAGGCATGACCAGCACGTCGAGCGTGGCGAGACGGGTATCCATGGCGCGCACGAGCCGCCCGCGCTCGCGCAGCATGTCGACGTAATCGGCGGCCGATACCGCACAGCCACGTTCGATGCGGACGCGTACGTTGGGATCGAAATCGGCCGCACGCCGGCGCAGCCGGTCGCGATGAATGGCGCAGGATTCGGGCGGCGATATGCCCCCCTTGGCGTTGACCTCGTTCATGTCGTCGAACAGCGCGAGCGTCTCGCGGTTTAAGCGGACAGCGGCAGCTTCGAGCCGCTTGATCGCCGCAGCGAAGCCCGCGCTGACCGTATCGTCCAGGCGATCGAGCGGCAGGCCTTCGGCGATACCGAAGCGCAGTCCGGCGAGAGCCGCGGCACCGGGCGGCGCGAAAGAGAAATCTTCGCCGGCCATCACGGCGTCGGCCTTGGCGCAATCGATGACGCTCGAAGCGATTGGGCCGATGGAGTCGAGCGTGAAGCTTAGCGGAAAAGCGCCGTCGGTCGGCACCCGCTGCCGGCTCGGCTTGAAGCCGACCAGGCCGCACAAGGCGGCCGGAATCCGCACCGAGCCGCCGGTATCGGTGCCGATCGAAATCTCGCACATGCCGTCGGCGACCGCGACCGGGGCGCCGGCCGACGAGCCGCCCGGCACGCGCGCCCGATCGCGCGGGTTGCCGGGTGTGCCGAAATGCGGATTGGCGCCAATCCCGGAAAAGGCAAACTCCGTCATGTTGGTCTTGGCGACGATCGCCGCGCCGCCGGCGCGCAACCGGCGCACGATCGCAGCGTCAGCCGCCGCGGTCGGCGCTTCTTCGGCGAGAATCTTCGAGCCGGCGCGGGTCGGCTCGCCGGCGACATCGAACAGATCCTTGATGCTGACGATGACGCCATCCAGCGGCCCGAGCGACACGCCCAGCGCCGCGCGCGCATCGGCTGCGGCGGCGGCAGCGCGCGCCGCATCCTGATAAACCGTGAGACACGTCTGTGGCCCCTGCCCGTCCGGCTCGGCAATACGAGACAGCGCCAGCTCCAGACGATCGCGGCAGGATGATTGTTTCATGCGATTGGCCCGGTGGTGCATCGCGCGACGAAGATTTCCGTGCGCGGTGGGCCGCATCCTAACGGTCCGCCGCAACGTTGCAAACCATGCGGCGGACCTGCCATGATCGGTCCGTTGCATCACATGCGGAGGACACGACGCGATGCCCGACGGCAAACCGGCGATTGGCTTCATTGGCTTCGGCGAAGCGGGTCAGGCCATCGCGTCCGGCCTGCGCGAGGCAGGCGTCGAAACGATCTCGGCCTGGGACATTCTGTTCTCGCGGAGCGAAGGCGAAAAGCTCCGGCGCGCTGGCGACGAGATCGGCGTGCGCTGCGCCGCGTCCGCCGACGACGCGGTGCGGGGCGCCGACATGATCGTCTCGGCGGTCACCGCCGCCTCCAGTATCGAAGCGGCGCAGTCGGTGGTGGCGCATCTCGCCGGCAAGCCGTTTTTTCTCGACATCAACTCGGTCTCGCCGGGCAGCAAACAGAAGACGGCGAAACTCCTCGGCGACACGGCGCGCTATGTCGACGTCGCGGTGCTCGCACCCATATATCCGGCACGACATCGAACGCCGATGCTGCTCGCCGGGCCGCACGCGCAGGCGATTGCTCCGGCGCTCGCCGCGATCGACATGCGCGCGAGCATTGCCGGTCCCGAGATCGGCTCGGCCGCCGCCATCAAGATGGTGCGGAGCGTGATGATCAAGGGAATCGAGGCGCTGACACTGGAGTGTTTTCTCGCTGCCTCCCGCGCCGGCGTGGTCGACGAAGTCGCCGCTTCGATGAAGAACAATTATCCGGGCCTCGATTGGGCGAAGATCGTCCCCTACAATCTGGAGCGCATGGCAAGCCACGGCGAACGGCGCGCCGCCGAAATGGAAGAAAGCGCCGATACGCTGCGCGAGCTTGGCGTCGAGCCGCTGATGACCGCGGCCACCGTGCGGCGCCAGCGCGACATGGGCCGCATCGGCAAGCAGCCTGCGGTACGCGAGGCGCTGCCTAACGGCCGCGAAGCAATCTTGAATGCGATCAGCACCGCGGCGCCCGACCGGCATTAGGCCGCGGACCAGACCTACCGTTTGGTTTTGGATTCGTTGAGCGCCGCGGCAGCGCGGATAAGTGCCTTCAGCGCCTTCTCATTGACCTTGTCGCCCTCATGAATGTCGATGGCGCGCCGCACATTGCCGTCGAGGCCGGAGTTGAACAGGCCCGATGGGTCCGCGAGCGCGGCGCCCCTGGCGAAAGTCAATTTCACGACGGCCTTGTAGGTCTCGCCGGTGCAGAGGATGCCGGCATGCTCCCACACCGGTACGCCGCGCCACTTCCATTCCTCGACCACGTCCGGACAGGCCTCTTTGATGAGCGCGCGGACCCGCGCCAGCGTGTCGCCCCGCCAGTCGGACAGCTCCTTGATCCGGCCATCGATCAGGCGGGAGGGCGATGTAGTCTGCTTCGCCTTCGTCGCCGCACTCGTGCTCTTCGTCATGGCCATGGTCGCTTTCCTCACGATAAGTACTGCCCGAAATACATGAATTCCAGGCGCCGATGTCACACCGGCGGGGGCAGCTACGGCTTCAACAATTTGGCCACGATGCGCTCGCGCGTGAGCGGCAGGTCGCGGATGCGGACGCCGAGCGCGCGCGACACCGCATTGCCGATCGCGGCGGCCGTGGGCCCGGCGGTCGCTTCGCCGGCGCCGAGCGGAATATCGGTGCCTGCATCCACCAGCTCCACGTCGATCTCCGGCACTTCGCTAAAGCGCAGCACCGGATAGCTGTCCCAATCGATTGGTCCGGCCGCATCGTTGTCGAAGCGCACCTGCTCCTTGAGCACCCAGCTGGCTGACTGAATGATGCCGCCTTCGAGCTGATTGATGAGGGTATCCGGATTGATTACGAGGCCGGCGTCGGCAGCGCACCAGGCCCGCAGCAGTCTGACGGATTCCTCGACCTCGACTTCGATAACGACCGCCGCATAGGCGGCGCGGTTCTTGTATTGCGCAAAGCCGATGCCCTTGGCGCGCGCGTTTCCACTTGGCGCGTCCGGCTGCCAGTTCGCCATTTCCGCCGCGCGCTCGATGACACGGCGGGCGCGCGGATTGGACAAGCGTGCGAGCCGGTACTCGACCGCGTCCCTCCCCGCGCGCTCGGCCAACTCGTCCATGGCGCATTCCAGCGCGAATATGTTGGGCATGGCGCCAAGGCCGCGCAGCGACGATGTCCGCCGCGGCACCTCCGGCACCAGGTGATGGATGATCCGCTTTTGCGCAATGTCGTACAGCGGTTCGGCATTGCGCGTGGCGCCGCCACCGGCGGACTCAGGCACATCGGCCGGCGGAGGAACCGGCGGTGGATTAGGCAGCGCCTCGGCCGCGAGCAGATTGGCGCCGCCACCGGGCCGGCCGTTATGGGTGCCGCTCCAGATTTCAGCGGTCCAGTCGGCAGGGCTGCCGGCCTCGTCGAGCACGGCCCGCACCTTTACGACCATCGCCGGCGCGACCGGCTCGTGCGCGAATTCTTCCTGCCGTCGCCAGCGCACCCGGACCGGCCGGCCCGGCCGGCGCTGCGCGATGACGGCGGCGTCGGTTGCGGCGTCATCGGCGCCGTTATGGCCGTAGCAGCCCGGTCCCTGGACGTGACGCACCGAGATTGTTGTCGGATCGAGCCCCAGCGTGCGGGAAAGCGCGGCGCGCAGCGGATACACGCCCTGGCAATGCGTCCACACCGTCAAATGTCCGTCGCGATAAAGCGCGATGCCGCAAGACGGTCCGATCGAGGCGTGCGCAAGATGCGGACGCGAATAAGTCGCTTCAAAGACTTGCCGGCCCCGTGGCGGCGATGCCGGCTCCGGCGCACCGATGACGCGATCGACCGAGGGGCGCTGCAGCAGCCATGCCGCCTCCTGCTGCAAGGCCCGCGGCGGCTCGGCGGCGCGCCACGTGACGTGATCGTTCGCCGCCGCGGCGCCGGCCTCGACGGCGGTCTCATCGTCGCCGACGATGGCGAGAAAATTGCCGTCACGCACGAACTCGATCGGCGCCCGCGCGATGCGGCGAAGTGCTGCCTCGTCAATTGACGCGAGCGTCGCGCCGCGACTGGGCTGGCGCATGACGCGCGCATGAATCATGCCGTCGAGCACCATGTCGTGAATGAAGGTCGGTTGGCCGAATAGCTTATCAGGCAGATCGAGCCGCGGGGCGTTGCGGCCGACAATCGCATAGTCGGAGGCGGCCTTGCGTACCGCCGCGCCGGTTGCATCGGCGGCAAGACTGACGCTCGATGCAAGCGACCAGTAATCGTGCGGGGTCGCTGTGCCGTTACGCAAAAAACAGCCATCGCGAATGGTCAATTCCGCTGTCGTGCAGCCGAGCATGCTCGCGGCGTGCGCAACAAACAGCGCCTTGACTTCGGCGCAGGCTTGGCGAAGCGCAACACCGCCGGCCTGCATCGACTGGCTCCCCGCAGTGTAGCCCTCGTTGGGTGCGCCATCAGTGTCGCCGGAGCGAACGGCGATGCGCTCGACCGCGACATCAAGCTCTTCGGCGGCAAGCTGCGCCATCGCGGTGAGCACGCCCTGGCCGAACTCGACGCGACCGGTCGAAATCGCCACCTTGCCCGGCGTCGCGAAACCGACCCAGCGGTCGAGCCGTGGATTGTCCGCCAGAATGCCTGGCAGCACACTTGGCAGCGCCGCATTCATGCGCGCACTCCCGCACGCATTCGCGTCGCCGCCTTCTCGATGGCGCGCATGATCCGGTTGTGCGTACCGCAGCGGCACAGATTGTCGTCGAGGGCGTGCGCGATCTCGGCGCGGGTCGGCGACGGGTTGCGGTCGAGCAGCGCCTTGGCGGAGATCAGAACGCCGCTGAGACAATAGCCGCACTGACCCGCCTGCTCTTCGAGAAACGCCTGTTGCAGGGGATGCGGCCGCTCGGGCGTGCCCAGTCCCTCAACGGTGACAACATCGCGGCCGGCCACCGCGGACACCGGCCGCGTGCAGGATCTTTCCGGCTTGCCGTCGATCAGCACCGTGCAACAGCCGCATTGCTCGAGACCGCAGCCGAACCGCGTGCCCATCAATCGCAGCTCGTTGCGCAGCACGGAGAGTAACGGCGTGTCCTCGTAGGCGACCGCAACATCGACGGTGCGACCGTTGACCGTGAAGGAGACCGTGATGGTCATAGCCGGATAACCGCTATTTAAGAAAACGCGACCGCCGGGCACCTACACCATGCCTCCAATCACGGCAACCGTAGCGCCGTGCTGGTTATCACGCGGCACAAGCACCCCGGCTTCGTAAACGCACGACTCACGCGCAGCGATCAGGCCGTGACGATCAGCGCGTCGAGCGCGGTGGCGCCTTCGCCCGCGGCGTGGACCATCAGCGGGTTGACGTCGATTTCGGTTATTTCGGGAACGCTTGCCATCAAGCGACCGATGGCGAGTACCACCTTCACCGCGGCTTCGATGTCGGCGGCCGGCGCGCCGCGCACGCCGGCGAGAAGCTTCGCCGAGCGGAGCTTGCTCAAGGCTTCGCGCACCTGCGCCGCGTCGGCGCTGCCCGGCAGCGCCTGGACGTCGCCCAAGGCCTCGACCCAGATGCCGCCAAGGCCGAGCAACAGCACCGCGCCCCAGCCGGGGTCGCGGTTGGCTCCCACCATGAGTTCGATGCCGCGCCGCGACATCTTCTCGACCAGAATGCCGTCGAGTCCGATGCCGGGCGTTGCGCGCTTGATGTCGCGCAGCATTGCGTCCCAGACCGCGCGCAGCGCCGCCTCATCGGCGACATTCAGTGCCACGCCACCGGCCTCGGTCTTGTGCGACAGCGCCGCAGCTTGCGCCTTGAGCACGACCGGATAGCCGATCTCGGCGCCGATCACGACCGCTTCATCCGGCGTGCGCGCCAGCCTGCCATCAGGCACGCGGATGCCAGCAGCGGCGAGTACCTGCTTCCCGAGCCACTCGGGCTGCGCGCCCTCGCCGAGTTTGGGCAATCCGGCCGGCGCGGCGGCCGCGCCGTTCGTTCGCGGGCGCGCCAGCAGCCGCCCGTACCGCGTGTAGTGAGCGATCGCCCGCAGCATGCGGTCGGACGAGCGCGAGTACACCGCCGTGCTCTGCTTTACTGCTTCATCCACGTCGGCGCCGAGCCTCCAGGTGTCGCCGAGCGCCACCATGACTTTCGGTTTGGGCGAATGCGCCATGCCCTCGTTGAAGGCGCGGATCGGGACCGCCGTGTTGATCGGAAACGAGATGAACAGCATTCCGACATTTGCGTCGTCGATCAGGGCCTTCACCACGGCCGGCAGCATCGCCGGCGTGAAGCCCGCCGTGGTGTCGAGCGGATTGCCGTAATTGCCGTAGGACGGCAGCGTGTCGCTGATCTTTTTGAGCGTTGCCGACTCCAGCTCGGGGACTTCAAGACCGATATCTTCAGCGAAGTCGTCGGTCAGTCCGACATAGGCACCCGACGCGGTGAGAATCCCCGGCCCTTTGCTGGGCGGCGTCGGATAACGCTGCAGGATTTCGACGAGATCCATGGTCTCGTCCATGGTGGATACGACGATGGCGCCAGCATCCTCGACCTGAGCCTTCACCATGGCAAAATCGCCGATCAGCGCGCCGGTGTGCGACTGCGCTGCCTTGCGCGCCTTGGCGCCGCGGCCGGTCAGCAGCATCACCACCGGCTTGCCGGCGGCGCGGGCTCGCCGCAACGCGGCGAGAAACGCCTGCGGCCGCCTGATCTCCTCGCAATAGAAAACGATCACGCGCGTCGAGCGATCGTCGACCAGAAACTCCAGAAAGTCGGTGGATTCGAGTCCCGCCTCATTGCCGGTCGAGATCACGTAAGACAGCGGAATGCCGCGGCCATCGGTGGCGCGCTGGAAGTGACCGAGCAGGCCACCGCTCTGACCCACATAGGCGACGCCGTTCTCGACCCCGCGCACCGCCTGGCGCGCAAAGATCATGTGCAGAAACATGCCGTCGACGTTGTTGGTCACGCCGAGACAGTTCGGCCCCACCAGGGCAAGGCCGGCGGCGCGCGCCGCCGCGGCCACGGTGTCCTGGGTGGCGTAATCGCCAACCTCGGCGAAGCCCGCCGCGAATACCAAGGCGGAGCCGACCTTGCGCCGCGCGCAGGCCTCGATCGACTCGCACACCGCGGCGGCCGGCAGCGTCAACACCGCCAGATCGATTCCTTGCGGCAGTTCGTCCGCGCTCTTGAGGACTCGCCGGCCGTCGATCGGTTCGTCGGTCCGACCGACCAGATGAACGTCGCCTTTGAAGTCATTGACCTTGAGGCATTGCAGAATGATCTGCCCGGCGCTGCCGGCGCGACTCGATATGCCGATGATCGCGACCGAGCGCGGATTGAGGAACCTCGCGACCGCCTTGGGCCCGCGAGCGTCTTCCGCTCCGCTCATGCCGCATCCTTATCGGGCTGGAACATCAACAGGTGGGTGCCGTCATCGAGTGGATGCCAGTACGGCTTCACCTTGACGCCGATCTTCAGCTCGGCGGCGGTGCAATTGACGATATTGGCGATGAAGTTGACGCCGACGTCGAGCGTTACGCTGACCACGGCATAGGGCTCGGCGCCGCGGAACGCGAGCGTCCCGCGCTCGGTGATGGTGTAGGAGAATACCGTTCCCTTGCCCGAGACCTCGCGCCATTCGATGTCGCGCCGCCTGCCGGTAAAGATGCTGACCGGGCGCGGGAAGTGCTGATATTTCCCGGTCTTTTTGCAGTACTGAATCAAGAGCTTCTTGTCTCGCGTTGCCTGCCAATACGGTTCGGAGAAATCGAAATGTTTGATCGTGCGCTTCACGCCGCGCGTGTCATTCAACGCTTTGGTAGTGGCCATGATGTCCTCGCCTATTCCGGAACCAACACGAGCGCCGCGCTTGAGCCCCAGTTGCGGCCGTAGTTGATCCAGCCGATGCCGGTCACCAGCGCGTTCCTGATATCTCTGACCTGACGCTGGCCACCCTCGCCGCGGAGCTGCCGCACCGCCTCGATCAGATTGTGCGACGAGCACGCCGCCTGCCCGGCGGAAATCTGCCCGCCGCCGGTGTTCAGCGGCAAGTCGCCGCTAAAGGAAAAGTCGTGCTCGCGGATGAACGGCACGCCTTCGCCCGCCTTGCAGAAGCCGAAGGCCTCGAACTGCAGCATGATGGCGATGATGAAATCGTCATAAGGATGGAACGAGGCGATGTCCTTGATGGTCAGACCCGCTTCCCCCAGTGCCTTCTTGCCGCAGACCTCGTGGCCGCTCTTGGTCACATCGACCAGATTGTCACCGCCCTTGAAGTTGGTGCGTTCGGCATAGCCGATCGGAATGATGCACTTGTTCAGTCCTTTTTGCTTGGCTCGCTTGTGGCTCATCATGATCAGACCGGCAGCGCCGTCGGCCCGCATCACGCAATCGAGCAGCCGGATCGGATCGGCGATCACGCGGGAAGTCAGATAGTCGTCGATGGTGATCGGCACGCGGAGCTTCTCGCAGGCATTATCGTTGAGCAGCGCGTGATTGCGCTGTGTCACCGCAATCTTACCCAGCATCCGATAATCGAGTCCGTATTTCGCCTCGTAGGCGCGGCTCAACAATCCGAAAGCGCCAGGCGGCCCCATCAAGCCATACGGCTCCGTCCATTCGCGCCGGTAGCTGTGGCTGTGGTCGGTTTTGTCTTCGAGCACATGGGTATCGGCGAACAGCAGCAGCGCCACATCGCACATGCCGTAATCGATCGCCGCCGCCGCGCGGACAACGCAACCCGCCGCCGAGCAGCCGCCGGTATGAACCTGCTCGCAAAAGCCGACCTCAAGGCCGAGTTCGTCGGCCATGGTCTGCGCCCAGAACGGATTAGCGGCGCCGGTGCCGGTCAGGCCCGCCATGACTAGGCCGTCGACTTCGTTCTTATCGACACCGCTTTTGTCGAGCAGCTCTTCGAGAATTTCACCTGCCAGCACGAATACGTCGCGGTCGCTCCTTTCCATCACCTTGGTTTCGGCGAAGGCGACGATGGCGTTGTCACGCAGACTCATTCCATTCTCCCCTCAATCGGACTCGTTCAGGTCTGGTCGGGCCGCACGCGCGGCGCCGTCTTGTCGAGGAATTGATTGAGCCGCGTAATCGATTCCGGGCTGCGCGTGTACTCGGCTACCATACGCTCGAAGAACAGGCCGTCGTCGTAGGACAAATCCTGCAGGCGCGGCAGGCTGTTGGTGATGGCGAAATTCGACAGCGGCGCGTTTTTGCAAATCTTCGCCGCCAGTTCCCTGGCTTTATCGAGATGTGCGCCCTTGGGGACGATGTATTGCACGATGCCGTAGCGCTCCGCCTGCTCGGCGCTGAGCACGCGGCCGGTCAGCATCATGTCCTGCATGCGGGCAAATCCGATCAGTCGCGCCACGCGCACCGAGCCGCCGCCGCCGACGAAGATGCCGCGCGTGCCTTCTGGCAATCCGAAGAACGTGGTTTCGTCGGCGACGCGGATATGCGCCGCGGCCGCGGTTTCCAGACCGCCGCCGAGCGTGGCGCCGTGCAGCGCCGCGATGAACGGAATATTGCCGCGCGCCATTTCCTCGAAATAGGCGTGGCGATTGAACGGAAACGGCAGCCGCCGCGACCGCCCATCCTTCCAGTTCTGCGCCGCCCAACGCAGGTCGAGACCGGCGCAGAAATTATCGCCGTGGCCGAAGATGATGCCGCATTTGGCTTCCTGTCCGGCCCGCTCGATCGCCTCTCGCAGTTGTTTCATGACCAGCGGGTTGAAGCAATTGCGCTTGTCCGGGCGGTTCAACCCCACCAGGGCGATCTCGCCATCGAGCTCGTAGGTGACTGTTTGCTCTTCGCTCATGATTTCTCCTGATTCAGCGGGCAAACCCACCCCCGCCGCGCGGCGGCCATTCGCTGCATCCTGCTCGTGCAGAGAATATCGGGCGCCGCGTTGATGACAAATACTTCCCCACGGCTCCTTCGCAGAACTACGCCGTCAGGTCGGCGATTTGGACATAGCGGCGGCGCTGCGCCGCGGCATTGCCGAACAACGAAGACAGCAACATGGCTCGTTTGAGATAAAGGCCGATATCGTGCTCATCGGTGAAGCCGATGGCGCCGTGCAGTTGAATGCAGGCCTCGGTGACGAACAGCGTGTCCTCCGATGCCTTGGCTTTGACGGCGCTGGCTTGCGCCGGGTTGATCCGATAGGGGTCGTTGTTCGCCGCGACCTGAAAAAGCAGAGACCGCGTCGTCTCGGTGCGAATATAAATGTCGACCGCTTTGTGCTGCAGCGCCTGAAAGCTGCCGATCGGCTTGCCGAATTGCTTGCGGATACGCAGGTAATCGAACGTGATCTCCTGGGCCTTTTCCATGACTCCGAGCAACTCGGCGGATACAGCGAACAACGCCAAATCGGCGAGCGCTTCGACGGCGCTCGGCGACGATTGGCGCGGCGGAACGAGATCGGCCGGCGTCCCGTTGAGGTCAAGCGTTGAAAGCGCGCGGCCATCTACGGTCTCGCTCGCCGCCAGCCGGCAGCCGGGCGCATCGCGGTCCACATAATACAGCGCAGGTCCCTCGGGCCCATGCGCGCTGACCAGAAAGCCGTCGGCGCCGTCGGCGCAGACAAAGCGCTTTGTGCCGGTCAGACGAAACGATCCGTTTGCCGCCTCCGAGCGGGTCCGCAGGTTGAACGATAAGCCGCCATGCGCGGTCTCCTGCAGCGCCGGCACCACCAGCGCCGCGCCGGGCATGGTCTCTTCCAGCATCGGATGGGGCGTGTGTCCTTGCGCCAGAGCGGCGGCACTGACGGCTGCAAGCCCGATCGGCTCGCATGCCAGTCCCCGTCCCGCTTGCTCGAGCACCAGGGCGAGTTCGGTAAGCCCGAGGCCGAGGCCGCCCGCCGAAGTCGGCACCAGCATGCCAAGCCAGCCGAGTTCGCCGGCGTGGCGAAGCCTTTCGGGCGCAAAGCTCAACTCGCGCTGGCGAAAGGCGCGCGCCATTTTCGGGCCCGCGGCGCCCATGAACTTCGCGGCGTTGTCGCGAAGCAGGTTCTGTTCAGATGTGAGATCAAGCTCCATGTCCGTCCGCCGCGCACTCGCAGTCGTTTCGCTCAATTCGGCAAGTTGAGAACCCGGCGAGCCACGATGTTACGCTGGATTTCCGACGAGCCACCGTAGATGGTCGCACGCCTGACCTGCAGGAACGGCGCCGCAACGCCCACTTTGCCGAAATCGGTAACGATCGGCTTTGCCGATGACGCATGGCCGCCGGCCGCTTGCAGCAAAAGCTCGTTAAGCGACTGCAACAGCTCGGAGCCGAATATCTTGATGATCGAGGATTCCGGTCCCGGACTATGTTGCCGGTTGGCCAGTTCCACGGCGTGACTGAACAGGGCCGCCAGCGTCATGACATTGATGCTGGCCGCCGCCAACCGGTCCTGAAAAGCCGGATCATCGATGATCCCGGTCGCCCGCGCCATCGTCTTGATGCGGTCGATCGCCATCAGCGCATATTGCGGATTGGAGGTTCCCAATCGTTCATGCCCGAGCAGCGCGTTCGCAATTCGCCAGCCGTCATTGAGTTTGCCGACCAGATTTTCCGCCGGCACGATGACGTTATCGAAGAACACTTCGCTGAACTCATCGTCACCCGCTATGGTCTTGATCGGTCTCACCGTGATGCCGGGACTGTGCAAATCGAGCAGCAGGAAACTGATGCCGGCGTGCCGCGGCTGCGCCTGCGGGTCGGTGCGGACCAGGGCAAACATCCAATCGGAGTGATGCCCCCATGTGGTCCAGATTTTCTGGCCCTGCACGATGAAATGATCGCCGTTGAGCGTTGCGCGCGTCGCCAGGCTCGCGAGATCAGACCCGGCGCCGGGCTCCGAATAGCCTTGGGCCCAGATCACCTCGCCCGCGAGGATCGGCGGCAGATGGCGCGCCTTCTGCGCATCGTTGCCGAACTCGATCAGAATCGGGCCGATGTGATTGAGCCCTTGAGCCGGCAGTTGCGGCGCGCCGATGCGCGCCAACTCTTCGCCCATGATGATCTGCTCGTTCAGCGTGGCGCCCATGCCGCCATAGCGCCTCGGCCAATGCGGCGCGACCCAGCCTTTGCGCGACAGCGTGCGATACCACGGCATCAATTCGGCAGGCGGCGGCCGTGCCGTGCGTCCACGCAGCGAAGCCGGAAGATTGGCGACGAGCCAAGTCCGCACGTCCAGGCGGAACGTAGCCTCTTCGGGTGAGTCGTGACGAAACATGGCGGCTTACTTGAATGGCGGCAGCGCAGGGAACGATTTCAGGCTTCGCACGGCACCGCCGTTCATTTCATCTCAATGTGCGCGGCCTGGACCACAGCCTTCCACTGCGCACGCTCCTTGGCGAGCATCGTACCGAGCTCCTCCGGCGTACCGATTTTGGGCGTGGTACCGAGCGCCTTGAGCCGTTTGATCGTATCGGGCGCCGCGAGCGCCTCGCGGAAGGCATGATTGAGCTTGGCGATGATTTCGCGCGGCGTTCCGGCCGGCGCCACCACGGCGAGCCAGAACGGCGATTGCAGCTTGGGAAAGCCCTCCTCAACCACGGTCGGCACGTTGGGCAGCGCCGGATCGCGCTCGCTGCCGGCGATCGCAATCGGCCGCAGGTTACCGGCCTGGATGTAAGGCAGGCTGGTGGTCGAAGGGTCGGCAATGATCTGCACCTGCTTGGCAAGCACGGCGTTGAGCAACGGTCCGGTGCCGCGATACGGCACGTGCAGCATGTTAATGCCGGCTTCGAGCCTGAACATTTCGGCCAGCAAATGCGGAGCCGTGCCGAAGCCCTGGGAACCCCAGATCAGTTTGCCCGGATTGGCCTTGGCATAGGCCACCACCTCCGCCAGCGATTTTACCGGCAGTGTCGGGATGACCGAGATGATCAGCGGCGTCTCGATGAGTTGGCAAACCGGCGTGAAAACCTTCTCGGGATCGTAGCCGATATTGGGGTTGACGGCCGGCCCGGTGGTCAGCGCTCCGCCCGGAGTCATCAGCAGCGTGTAGCCGTCCGGAGGCGACGACGCGACGAATTTGCCGCCAATCCCGCCGCCGGCGCCGCCGCGGTTCTCGATCACTATGGCTTGGCCGAGTTCGCTTTGCAGATGTTCGGAAACGATGCGGGCCATGCCGTCGGTCGGTCCGCCCGGCGGGAACGGCACAATGATCTTGATCGGCTCCTTATGCGGATAGGGCTGTGCACGCGCATGGCCGACACCCAGAAGTGCCAAACCGGCGCATAGTGATGCCGCAACAAGATTCCTGATCATCGCCGCCCTCCTCCCGTATTGGTCTAATCGTCGTTGTTTTCATGGCGGAGTTTCCGGACCAACCCCGATCACGTCTTGACGACGGCTCACGGCCCGGCGCTCCGCAAGGACCAAACTTGCAGACAAATCGTAGCATATCCCGGCCGGACGGCCCTGCAATGCAGAACGAAAGAATATGCATGGCAAGGCGTCGATTGACGAGAGAGATGGCCGCCGCCCATCCGCCGCCAAATGTTCTCGCCAGATCTTCAACCGAAGAACGATTGCGGGTCGATCGAGATCCGGCAGATAGAGGCGCTCGGCAGACGCTTTCGATAGCGTCATTCTGTGCGGAGACCGACGGCGAGCCATCGAACCCGAGCGCCTCCAGTCGAGGACGGCCTAGCCGGATTTGCTATTCGACGAGACCGCACTTCGCCTGAACCGCTCGCCGCGGCCGAGGATCACGGCATGGTGGCCAGCGATGCCAAGTTCCAGACTTTCAGCGATCCGACGGGCCAGTCCGATAAAATGGTTCCGGGCTTCGGGCGGGCAAACCTCCTCGGCGGCTTGCTCGAACAGCGCGAGCCAGCGGTCGAAATGCTCGGCATCGACCGGGAGCGGCGCGTGTTTTTCCATCGGCGCTCCGTGGTAGCGCCCCGTCATGAGCGCGACTGACGACCAGAAAGCGCACATCTGCTGCAGATGCGGCTCCCAATCCTTGATCCGCGCATCGAACACGGGCGCCAACAGCGCGTCGGTCCGGACTTTCGCGTAAAAGACGCGAACCAGCCGCTCGATCATCGCCTCGTCGATGCCGGTTCGCAGGACAATGTCCGCTGTGATTTTGCTCCGGCGCTCCGCCGCGTCCACACCGCACCTCCGAATACATGCGTTCGTAATACCTATTTACTTGGTCAAATAGGTATTGTAAATACTAGTTTGAAGGAGCCGGCCATGCGGCTTACGGCTTTCACCGATTTCGGCTTGCGCGCCTTGATGCGCTTGGCGGCGGAGCCGGACCGCCTGTTCTCCACCGGAGAAATCGCCAGCGAGTTCGTCATTTCCCGCAATCATCTGGCGAAAGTGATCGGCGACCTGGCTGCCTCGGGTTTCATCAATACGCGGCGGGGCGTCAGTGGCGGCTTTCGACTGGCGCGCGCGCCGCACACAATCACACTTGGCGAGGTGGTTCGGGCGCTGGAGGCGCGGCACGCGCTGGTCGAGTGCTTTGGGCAAGACGGCGGCGCCTGTGTTCTGACGCCGCGCTGTCGGCTGCGGCATAAGCTGGCGGCGGCGCAGGAGGCGTTCCTGCGCGATCTCGACCGGACGACGCTTGCCGAGTGTGCTTATTCGGCTAAACGGAAGCGCGGCCCGCCGCCGGCTGCCGAGGCGTGAGGGTCGCCAACGGAAGGATGCAAGGAGCGGTGACGGCGTGGACCTGAACGACTCAAAACTGATCGTGGACGCTCTTCTCTCCACCGAGTCGGACGCAATCGTCGCGGCCGACCGCGACGGGCTGATCCAGTTCTGGAATCCCGGTGCCGAAAGGATATTTGGCCATTCTGCGCAGGAGGCGAGAGGGCATTCACTCGATATTATTATCCCGGAACGATTGCGCGAACGCCATTGGCAAGGATTTGCCAAAGTCATGCAGACGGGAGAGAGCCGCTATGGCTCCGGCGATCTGCTCGCGGTTCCGGCATTGCGCAAAGATGGCTCGACAATTTCGGTAGAGTTTACCATCACAACGATCCGACAAGACGGGCAGATCGTGGGTATGATCGCGATCCTCCGCGACGTCACCAAGCAATTCCAGGAAATGCGCGAATTAAAGCGGGCGGCATCGCGGTCTTAAACCAAGGTCAACGTCCGCACGCGATCCGCAGCGGCCGGCTGAAGCGAACGGTAAGGTCAGATGGAGAGAGCGCTCCAGAGAACACTCGCGAAGTCCTTCCTTGAGCGGCACCGTCGCCCGCCCGTGCTTGTGCTGCCGAACGTATGGGATGCCCTGAGCGCCAGACTGTTCGCCGAAGTCGGCTTCGACGCGCTGGCGACGACGAGCGGAGGGGTAGCATGGGCGCTGGGCTATCCGGACGGCGAGGTCGCCCCCTGGCCGGAAGTCGTAGGCGCGACCGAGCGGATCGTGCGCTGCGCCCGCGGGCCGGTGACGGCAGACATCGAGACCGGATATGGGGAATCGACCGCTGACGTCGCCAAGCATGTGGCGGAGATCATTCGGGCGGGCGTGGTCGGCCTAAACCTGGAAGACGGGCTGCGGGGAACGCTGCGCAGCACCGAGGACATGATCGCGCGGCTTACCGCCGCCCGGCAGGCCGCGGCCGCCGAAGGCGTTCCGATCGTTTTGAACGCGCGCTGCGACGTCTTTCACCTGCCGCACGGCACCGCAAACGAGCGGCTCACCACAACGATCGAACGCTGCAAAGCGTATCTCGCCGCCGGCGCCGATTGCGTCTATCCGTTCGGACTGCGCGATCCGGACTTGATCGCCGCGGTGGTGAAAGCGGTCGAGGGACCCGTCAACATCACCGGACGGCCCGGAATGCCCGACGCGGCGGCGCTCGGGCGCCTCGGCGTGGCGCGGATCACGATCGCGTCGGCGCCGACGGTGGTGATCATGGACGCAATCCAGACGCTCGCATCGGAATTTCACGCGACCGGCAGCTTTGACATGTTTGCCTCGAAGCTTCACCGGCCCGATGTGCAGCGCCTTTTCCAGCCGAAGGAGTAGGGACGATGCAGGCCCGAGTCGATCCACGCAAGGTTTGCCCCGAAGGCATGAAAGCGGTTTCCGGCTTGCACGCTTATGTGCACGAGTGCGGTCTCGATCACCGGCTGCTCGAACTCGTCAAGATGCGCGCCTCTCAGATCAACGGCTGCGCCTCGTGCATGGATATGCACAGCAAGGAGCTGCGGGCCGCCGGAGAAGACGAGCAAAGGCTCTACCTTCTAAGTGCTTGGCGAGAGTGTCCGTTCTATACCGACCGCGAGCGGGCCGCGCTGGCCTGGACAGAAGCCGTGACGCTGCTGACTGAAGGCTATGTCCCGGATGACGTGTTCGAACTGGCGCGCGCCCACTTCAAAGAGGATGAACTGGTCAAGCTCACGATCGCGCTCGTTGCCATCAATGGCGCCAATCGCATCAACGTCGCTTTCCGAACCGTGCCGGGACACTACAAGGTGAAAGTGCGCGCCGCGGCCGAATAGGGAAAACCCGAGCGCGGATCGAGGGACACAGCCCGATCGGGCGACCTAGTGGAGCGGATTTGACATTCGCTACCCACCCAGTCGAAAGCTCCAGTAGCCAATGTCAAATCCAAAGCTCCACTACCACTTATATTTGCTAGTGGTTCTTTGATTCTAACATTCGCATGATAGAGCGTTGAAACGGGATGCGAATGTTAGAATCGGACCACTACCGGGGATCTCCGTGCCGGACCGCCGGCGCGGGATGCGGTCCCGGAGGCGGAATGTATTGGGTATTGCGGGCGCAGAATCCGCCCATACCGCTCAACGTTTGCATGCATTGTTCGTAGGACGTGAAGCCGCAATTGGTACCGCTGCCTTCGTGACCCCCGTAATAGGCGCACCACGGATAGTTTTGAGCCGCCGCACTTTCGCAGATGGCGCACGCTCCTACGACAATTCCGAGAGTGAAAATCAAAGCTTTCATGTCTTTCCTCCCTATCGCGGCAATACTGCCCGCACCAACACCGCGACTTGCCGAACAATGCGTTCCCAAGTGATGACAGGTCGACACATTGTGATCAACTTTGATTGATCGTCGGCTGTGCGCTTCGAATGTGCCGAAGCAGGACGTGATAAGCGTCTCCACGGATGATACCAACCTTCGTAGTGGCCGACCCTCTCCGCTTCATGGCCGGGCCTGTCCCGGCCATCCCGATTCCTGTTTCGCCTCGCGATCAGATCGGGATGCCCGGCACAAGCATGCAGCCGGGCCGGCCACTTCGGGCCGGACCCGGTTGGCCGGGTATGACGAGTCAGCACTTCTGAAACCTGGTAAAATCCTTCGGCGATCCACCCGTACAGACGGCGGCTACGGATTTGCAAATCGGCGGGAGCATTTCAGAGGGAATAACGGACGGGATACTTGACCATCCGCGCAGCACTGCCACACTTGAGCGCCAACCCGCTTGCCGGAGAAGACGATGCTTGCCGGAGAAGACGATGCTGAGGGATGACCGATACGAGGACCGTGAGGGCGGTCGTCGCCGGGGCGACGCGCGCAATGTGCTCGGCGAACCGCTTGATCTATGCTCGATCAGCCCGATGACCGGATTTTATCGCGACGGTTGCTGCAACACCGGGCGTGAGGACCTTGGCAGTCACACGGTCTGCGCGGTCATGACCTCGGCGTTCCTGGAATTCTCCAAGGCGTGCGGCAACGATCTTTCCACGCCCGTGCCCGAATTCGGCTTTCCAGGTCTAAAACCCGGCGATCGATGGTGCCTGTGCGCGCCGCGCTGGCAGGAAGCCTTCGAAGCCGGTCAAGCGCCCCGCGTCGTCCTGCGCGCCACCCAGGAGGGAGCGCTGGCCTTCTGCGCTCTTGCCGATCTCAAGCGCTTCGCGGTCGATCTGGCCTGAGGCATTCGCGAGTCCATCCGAAGACCGTATCGGACATCACCGCCACCGGTCGGCTGCAGGGGTCGGCGAAATACATTTCGGCCAAACGTGTCACGGTTGGCGCTTGGCCGTCAGAGATAGACGGTCTTCATCTGGCCCTCCGGATAGCGCAGCCCGGCGGCGGCGCCCATCGGAATCGAATCGGAAATTTGCGCCAGATCGTCCTCAGTCAGCCTGACCGAAAGCGCGCCGATATTCTCGGCAAGCCTTTCCGTGTGCTTGGTGCCGGGGATCGGCACGACGTCTTCGCCCTGCGCCAACAGCCAGGCGAGCGCGAGCTGGCCGAGCGTGCAGCGGCGTTCCCGCGCGATCTCTTCGAGACCGCGGACCAGCGCCATGTTGCGCGAGAGATTTTCAGCGGCGAATCTTGGATGACGCCGCCGCGCGTCGTTCTCGGCCATGTTCTTCTCGTCGACGATTCCGGTCATCAGCCCGCGTCCCAGCGGGGAATAGGCGACGAAACCGATGCCGAGTTCTCTGGTCGTCCGCAAGGTCTCCTCGCCCTCTTGCCGGTAGAGCAATGAGAATTCGTTTTGCACGGCGGCGAGCGGATGCACGGCATGGGCCCGGCGGATGGTCTCGGGCCGCGCTTCGCTCAAACCCAGGGCGCGAACCTTGCCCTGCTCGACCAGCCGCGCCATGGCGCCAACGGTATCCTCGACCGGCACCGTCGGATCGATCCGGTGCTGATAATAAAGATCAATGGTCTCGACACCCAAGCGCTTGAGGCTCTCCTCGCAGGCGCTCACGACGTATTCGGGCCGGCCGTCGGCGACCTTGCCGCCGCGCCCGCCGAGATTGCCGAATTTCGTCGCCAGCACCACGTTATGGCGCCGTCCCGCGATCGCCTTGCCGACGAGCTCCTCGTTGTGGCCGCGACCATATGCGTCGGAGGTATCGAGAAGCGTGATGCCCTGATCCAGCGCCGCATGAATGAGCGCGATGCCTTCGTCGTCGTCGCTGGCGCCATAGACGCCGGAAAGTGACATGCAACCTAATCCGATTGCGGAAACACGGATTCCGGAGGAGCCGAACGAGCGCTTTGGAAGAATATTCGTCATCGATCTATGTCCACACTTTCAAGCAATGAACGCCAAGCTGCATTCAAAGAACGCCGCGATCAGGCGGCACTGGGTCCCGGTCTCCCTAAGCTAACCGACAACGGTTCCGCGCAACAGACCCGCGGCGAAGTACATGGCCGGCCAGCATGTGAGCCATCCATCGGCTAAGCTTGAGGCCCCCACCGCTTGGCTTACTATGCCACCCCTTAGGGCACTGGAGAAACGCACAATGGAACCGCTACCGAAGGGCGCCAATTTCGTCCGCGGCAAAACGCTGTGGGAAATTGGCCTGCATATCGCCGGCAATCCAGCGACCCCTTACGGCGGTAATCGCGACATGATCATCACGGTCGGCTCGGGCTCGGGTGAACGCTTCCGCCCTTGGCTGCGTCTGGCGACCGGCTCGGCAATTCTGGCGGAAGAAGTCGCCGCCGGCGGCGTGGAATGTGCCTTTGTCAATCCCTCGGCGCTGCTGACTCAAGCCTACCGCGGCGTCGGCCTGTTCAAGAAACCGTTGCCGGTGCGCATCATCGCGTCGTATCCGAGTTGGGATCGCATGGTGTTCGCAGTTCATCCGCGTTCGGGAATCCGCTCGCTCGCCGAGATCAAATCGAAGCGCTATCCGCTGCGCATCTCGGTGCGCGAGGATCCCACCCATTCGACCCACGTGCTGATCGAGCAGGCGTTCGCGCTGCACGGCTTCACATTGAAGGATGTGGAGTCGTGGGGCGGGCGCCTCATCCTGTGCGGCGGGCCGTCGGACAAGCGCCGGCTCGAGCCGATGGCGCGCGGCGAGATCGACGCGGTGTTCGACGAAGGCATCAAGGTCTGGCTTACGGAGGCGCTTGCCGCCGGTTTGGTGCCGATCGAACTCAACGAAAACGAATTCGCGGCCATGGGCAAACTCGGCTGGCGCCGCGTTCCACTGCCCAAGGCGCGCTTTCCGGGGCTGGCGCGGGATTTCGAAACGCTCGATTTTTCCGGCTGGCCGATCTACTGCAACGCGGCGCTGCCGGAGCAGACGGCTTACGACGTCTGCGATGCGCTTGCCGCCCGCGAGGCGGAGATTCCGTTCGAGAAGGGCACCGACGGCTCCGCTTTGAGTATGGTGCGCGAAACCGACACGACGCCGATGGACGTGCCGCTTCATCCCGGCGCCGAGCGCTGGTTGCGGCAACACGCGAGATGACCAACACCCTACGCGGAGAGTGTCGCGCGCCCATTGCGCTTACCCTGTTACCGTGATCCACTCGGTGCTGCATAAATTGCAGCAGACGCAAGCCGCTCGGCACGCCCGTGGTCTCATGCATCCGAGATGCGGGTTGCTGGGTTAAGGGTACCAGCACACCCCACGAGATTCGGCTGTCAGTTGCGCGGCGAGACTTGTGTTTGTGCCCGGAATTTGCCATGTTCGGCATAGGACAGTATTGCTGTCCCAATTCTTGACCCGCAAAGTGCGCGGTCGCCGCTACTCCCCGATTTACCCGATCGACGTCCGGGCAGAAGGCAGGTGGGCGGCAAAGCGCAGGGTTGGACCGCCGGAGTCGAGGGCGCGTCGGCCGGCGGCCAAAAGCAGCCTTTAGGCCGGTCAGCGACCCGAAGGTTGCCTGCTTGATGAGTAGATCGCCCGTCGGCGGCACCCTCCCTTTCCTCTTCGACCGACGAGGAGGAAACAGAGGGTTTGTGTGCGTGGATGGCGAAGACGGGGAGCGTGAGGTTGACGATGAGCGCGTCAGGTTTCGGCCTGTTTGATCCGGCGCTGGAAAAGGATTCCTGCGGGGTCGGATTCATTGCCGATATCAAGGGCCGCAAATCGCACAAAATCGTCGAGGACGCGCTGACGATTCTACTCAATCTCGAGCATCGCGGCGCGGTCGGCGCCGACCCGCGCGCCGGCGACGGCGCCGGCATTCTGCTGCAAATTCCTCACAAGTTTTTTGCCAAACAAGCAGCCGCACTCGACTTCACCTTGCCGCCTCCCGGGCACTACGCCGTCGGCGTGCTGTTCATGCCGCACGACGAAGCGTGGCGGCGCGAGATCATGGACACCTATGCCGCCGTCGCCGCGCAGGAGGGCATGACGCTGCTCGGCTGGCGCGGCGTGCCGACCGACAATTCGACCTTGGGCGAATCGGTCAAGCCGACCGAGCCGGTGCATATGCAGGTGTTCATTGCCCGCAATCCGAACCTTGCCAGCGAAGACGAGTTCGAGCGCCGGCTCTACATGCTGCGCAAGACGATCTCCGGCATCATGTATGGCCGGCGGCCGCGCAACACCTCGAACTATTATCCGGTGTCGATCTCATGCCGCACCGTGATCTACAAGGGCATGTTCCTCGCCGATCAGCTCGGCACCTACTATCCCGACCTGCACGATGCCGATTTCGAAAGCGCGCTCGCGTTGGTGCATCAGCGCTTTTCCACCAATACTTTCCCGACCTGGTCGCTGGCGCATCCCTACCGGATGATCGCCCATAACGGCGAGATCAACACGCTGCGCGGCAACAACAACTGGATGGCGGCGCGGCAGGCGTCGGTGTCCTCTCCCAAATTCGGCGACGACATTTCGAAGCTGTGGCCGATTTCCTACGAAGGCCAGTCGGACACCGCCTGTTTCGATAACGCGCTCGAATTCCTCACCATGGGCGGCTACTCGCTGGCGCATGCGATGATGATGATGATCCCCGAGGCATGGGCGGGCAATCCGCTCATGAACGAGGAGCGCCGCGCCTTCTACGAATACAACGCCGCCCTCATGGAGCCGTGGGACGGCCCGGCCGCGATCGCCTTCACCAACGGCCGCCAGATCGGTGCCACTCTCGATCGGAACGGCCTGCGCCCGGCGCGTTATGTCGTGACCCGCGACGACCGCATCGTCATGGCGTCCGAAGTCGGCGTGCTGCCGGTGCCCGAAGAAGACATCGTCGTGAAATGGCGGTTGCAGCCCGGAAAAATGCTGCTGGTCGATCTCGAGGAAGGACGGCTCATTCCCGACGAAGAACTCAAGAGCACGCTGGCCAAGAGCCATCCCTACCGCGCGTGGCTTGACCGCACCCAGATGGTTCTCGAAGAGCTGCCGCCGGCCGCCGAAGCGGCGCCGCTGTCGAACTTGTCGCTGCTCGATCGCCAGCAGGCCTTCGGCTACACCCAGGAGGATCTCAAGCTCCTCATGACGCCCATGGCCACGACCGGCGAGGAAGCGGTCGGCTCCATGGGCAACGACACCCCGATCTCGGCGCTGTCCGACAAGCCGAAGCTGCTGTTCACGTACTTCAAACAGAACTTCGCGCAGGTGACCAACCCGCCGATCGATCCGATCCGCGAGGAACTGGTGATGAGCCTGGTCTCGATCATCGGGCCGCGGCCGAACCTGTTCGATCTCGAGGGCCTGTCGAAGGTCAAGCGGCTGGAAGTGCGGCAGCCGATCCTCACCAACGCCGATCTGGAAAAGATCCGCTCCATTTCCGACATGGGCGACCATTTCAAGTCGCGCACTCTCGATACGACATGGCCGGCGGAAACCGAAGCTACGGGCATGGAGGCGGCCATTGCCGCGCTGTGCAGCGAGGCCGATACGGCCGTGCGCGACGGCATCAACATCATGATCCTGTCGGACCGCCGGGCCGGCGCCGACCGCATTCCGATTCCGTCGCTGCTCGCCTGCGCCGCCGTGCATCATCACCTGATCCGCGAAGGTCTGCGCACGTCGGTCGGTCTGGTCGTCGAATCCGGCGAGCCGCGCGAGGTGCATCATTTCGCCTGCCTCGCCGGATACGGCGCCGAGGCGATCAACCCCTATCTGGCGTTCGAGACGCTGGTCGCGATGAAGGGCGACCTGCCGCAAAAGCTCGACGACAAGGACATCATCAAGCGATACATCAAGTCGATCGACAAAGGGCTGCTCAAGGTGATGTCCAAAATGGGCATCTCCACCTACCAGTCCTATTGCGGTGCGCAAATATTCGACGCCGTCGGCCTGAAGTCGGAATTCGTCGCCAAGTATTTTACCGGAACACCGACGCGCATCGAAGGCGTCGGGCTCGCGGCCATCGCCGATGAAGCGGCGCGCCGGCATCGCGATGCGTTCTCCGAGGCGCCGATCTACCGCTCCATGCTCGATGTCGGCGGCGAATACGCCTTCCGCGTGCGCGGCGAGGAGCACGTCTGGAACGCCGCGACGGTGTCCGCGCTGCAGCACGCGGTGCGGGGTAATTCCTACGACGGCTACCGCGACTTCGCCCGCGTCATCAACGAGCAGTCGGAGCATCTGTTTACGATTCGCGGCCTGTTCCGCATCAAATCGGCCGAGGAGGATGCGCGCGGCCCGCTGCCGATCGAGGACGTCGAGCCGGCGAAAGACATCGTCAAACGCTTCTCCACCGGGGCCATGTCGTTCGGCTCGATCTCACGCGAGGCGCATACCACGCTTGCCATCGCCATGAACCGGATCGGCGGCAAGTCGAACACCGGCGAGGGCGGCGAGGAGAGCGACCGCTTCAAGCCGTTGCCCAACGGCGACAGCATGCGTTCGGCGATCAAGCAGGTGGCCTCCGGCCGCTTCGGCGTCACGGCGGAATATCTGGTCAATTCCGACATGATGCAGATCAAGAGGGCGCAAGGCGCCAAGCCCGGCGAAGGCGGGCAGCTGCCCGGGCACAAGGTCGACAAGACCATTGCTAAGGTGCGCCATTCCACGCCCGGCGTCGGCCTGATCTCGCCGCCGCCACACCACGATATTTACTCCATCGAGGACCTGGCGCAGCTCATCTTCGACCTGAAGAACGTCAATCCGGAAGGCTGGGTGTCGGTGAAGCTGGTCTCGGAAGTGGGCGTCGGCACGGTCGCCGCCGGCGTCTCCAAGGCGCGCGCCGATCACGTCACCATTGCGGGTTTCGAGGGCGGCACCGGCGCTTCGCCGCTCACCTCGATCAAGCATGCCGGCTCCCCCTGGGAAATCGGCTTGGCCGAAACGCATCAGACGCTGGTGGCGAACCGGTTGCGCGGCCGCATCTCGGTGCAAGTGGACGGCGGCGTGCGCACCGGGCGCGACGTGGTGGTGGGCGCGCTGCTGGGGGCGGATGAATTCGGTTTTGCCACCGCGCCATTGATTGCGGCCGGCTGCATCATGATGCGCAAGTGCCATCTCAACACCTGCCCGGTGGGTGTAGCGACACAGGACCCGGTTTTACGCAAGAGATTCAAGGGCCAGCCCGAGCACGTCATCAATTACTTCTTCTTCGTCGCCGAGGAAGTTCGCGAGATCATGGCCATGCTCGGCTTCCGAACATTCGACGAAATGATCGGACAAATGCAGATGCTCGACCAACGTCGGCTGGTCGAGCATTGGAAGGCCAAGGGCCTCGATTTCTCCAAGCTGTTCTTGAAGCCGAAGGCCGCCAAAGGCACCGCCATCTATAATTGCGAGAAGCAGGATCATAAGATCCACGATATTCTCGATCGCAGGCTGATCGCGGAATCGCAAAGCGCCCTCGACCGCGGCGCGCCGGTACGTTTGCAAACCGTCATTCGCAACACCAACCGCGCCGTCGGTGGCATGCTGTCCGGCGAGGTCGCCAAGCGCTACGGCCACGAAGGCCTGCCCGATAGCACCATCCACGTGCGCTTCGCCGGCACCGCCGGGCAGAGCTTCGGGGCCTGGCTGGCGCGCGGCATTACTTTCGAGCTCGACGGCGATGCCAACGATTATGTCGGCAAGGGTCTCTCGGGAGGACGCATCGTCATTCGGCCGCCGGCCGACAGCGGCATCGTGCCGGAGGAATCCATCATCGTCGGCAACACCGTGCTCTATGGTGCCATTGCCGGCGAATGCTATTTCCGCGGCGTCGCCGGCGAGCGTTTCGCCGTGCGTAATTCCGGCGCCGTGGCGGTGATCGAAGGCGCCGGCGACCATTGCTGCGAATACATGACAGGTGGTGTCGTGGTGGTGCTCGGCTATAC
>JBOHIU010000026.1:0-42665 GCA_050725855.1 Xanthobacteraceae bacterium
GGTCGGGGACAGCCGGGAGGGGGGTACCCTCTCGATACGGCCAGCTATGCCCCCCATCCCTAGCCCTCCCTCTCAAGGGAAGAGGGGACAGGCACAGCAAACAAATGTGCGGCCGCTCACCATTCTCATCGCTGCACTCGGCGGAGAAGGCGGCGGCGTACTCACCGACTGGATCGTCGCCGCGGCAGCAAGCCAGAATTTTCCGGTGCAATCGACCTCAATCCCCGGCGTGGCACAACGGACCGGCGCGACGACCTATCATATCGAACTTGTGCCGGCTCCCATCCCTGCTTCGCCTGCCGGCAAGGAAGAGTTGGGAATGAGACAGCGGCCGGTCCTGGCGCTCGCGCCTGGTGTCGGCGACGTCGATCTCGTCGTCGCTAGCGAATTGATGGAAGCAGGCCGCGCCATCGCCGGCGGGTTTGTCACGCCTGATCGCACCACGACCATCGCCTCGACCAGCCGATCCTACTTGGTGGTCGAAAAAATGGCGATGGGTGACGGCCGCTACGACCCCGAGCGGCTCATCCAGGCGGTGGAGAAAAATTCGCGCACGACTGTGTTGCTCGACCTTGAGACGATCGCAGGGCAAAGCAACGCCATGATCAATGCCGTGATGCTCGGCGTGATTGCCGGCACGGGCGCACTGCCGATTCCCGCCGAGGCTTTCGAGGCGGCGATCCGCGCCGATGGCAAGGCGGTCGAGTCGAATGTCCGCGGCTTCCGCGCCGGTTTCGCCGCGGCGCGTGACGGAGCGCAAGCCCGCTCCATCGCCGGTAAACGTGCTCAGACGGCGAACGCTTCGCTTGTTGAAATGGAAAACGAAATCGAGCATGTGCCTTCGGCCGCGCGCGCATTCATGACCGAGGGCGTCCGCCGCCTTGTCACCTATCAGGATCTTGCCTATGCGAGGCTTTATCTCGATCGGCTTGCGGCAATCCGCGATGCGGACGCGAAAGCGCAAGCCGACGGCCGGTTGCTCGCCGAGACCGCGCGGCACCTCGCGGTGCGGATGTCTTACGAGGACGTCATACGGGTAGCCCAAGCCAAGATTGATCCGGCGCGTTTTTCCCGCATCGCCGGACAGAACGGCGTCAAACAGGGCCAGCCATTTTCTGTCACTGAATTTTTGAAGCCAGGAATCGAGGAATTCTGCTCAATCCTGCCGCATCGAATCGGAGCCGGCATCCTCGCCTACGCCAATCGACATCCCGCTCTGGACCGCGCGCATTGGGGTATGGAAATAAACACGGCTTCGATCTCCGGTTATTTGCGTTTTCACGCACTGAGCAAACTGCGTCCATGGCGGCCGAAGTCGTACCGTTACGTGGAAGAGCAGCGCGCGATCGAGGCTTGGCTGCAGCAGATCGCGCAGGCCGCGCCGCTGTCGGCGGAACTAGCGATCGAAATCGCGGAATGCGCCCGCCTGATCAAAGGCTATGGCGACACCCACGAGCGCGGCACCGGCAGTTACCACATGATCGAGAAGGAGCTGATCCTCCCCGCACTCGCCGGCGCGCTGTCGCCGCAAGAGGCCGCGGATGCGATCGCCAGCGCCCGCACTGCGGCGCTCCTCGATCCCGAGGGCGAGGCGCTCACCAAGTGCCTTGCCGAGATCGCAACGCGCTCGAGCCGCAGGATCGCGGCCGAATAGCTGGCCTGTTGCGGCGCGCAACCTTGGGAACAATCTGCCGCTCACCGCCTTTCTCAGACAGCGCGAGAGGGTTGATCATGGCCAAGAGCACTGCTCGCCGAAAAAACATCGTCCCGCAAGGCCCCTCGCCGGCACGCCATCCGTCGCAAAACTACGCGTTACTGGTCTGGTCGCGTGACGCGCGAGATCGACGCGCTGGATCTCGAAGGCGGCGTCTTCAAGGGGCGCGACCCCGCGCGCATTGCCGCCTCGTTGAAGCGCTCGGCGGAGCGCAGCCGCCGGCGAAAGTCCGACCCCTATCGGTCGGCGATCTCGATATTGACCTTCTACATCAATCGCGCCGGAAAGAACCTGCCTGCCGCCCGCCGACGCATTCTCGAAAAGGTTAAAACCGAATTGCGCCGGCAATTCGGGCGGGAATAATATGCTCGTCCAAATTAGGGAGATCGTCGATGGAAGCCGCCGCGCCATCGTTGGCACCTGAGGCACCCCGCCGGGCAGGCCCATTGCAAACGCGTCCCTTGTCGCCGGCGCTTGGCATTGAGATGGTTGACATCGACCTGAGCCAGCCGATCGACGACGCAACGTTCGCGAAGATTCTCCGATGCTGGCATGACAATATTGTCATTCTGTTCCGTGATCAGAACTTAAGCGAAGCCGATCAGGTGCGCTTCGCCGAACGCTTTGGTGCGTTGGCGCTTAGCCATACAAAGCGGTACACGACGGACAATCCGGCCGTGATGCTGATTTCCAACATCCGCGAGAACGGCAGACAGATCGGTGCCCTGCCGGACGGCGAAATGCAGTTTCATTCCGATCAGTGCTATCAGGAAAAGCCCGCCATGGCCTCGATGCTTTATGCAATCGAGGTCCCAAGCATTGGCGGCGACACGCTCTTTGCCAATGCCTATATGGCCTACGAAACGCTCAGCGATGACATCAAACGCCGCCTCGATGGTCTCAAGGCGCTGCACGCCTACGATTACGACAATGCTTCGATGAAACGCGGCACCCAGATCAAGGAGGGCGTACCGTATTTCGCTCATCCGCTCCTGCGCACCCATCCGGCGACCGGACGCAAGGCGCTTTACGTCAATCGATTGATGACGATCGCAATCGAAGGCTTACCCGAGGACGAAAGCGCCGAGCTTCTGATTTTCCTGTTCGCACACCAGGAAAACCCTGCCTTCATCTATGAGCACGTCTGGCGGGTCAACGACCTGCTGATGTGGGACAATCGCTGTGCCCTGCACGCCCGCACCGATTTCTCCAACGACGAACGCCGGCTGATGCGGCGCGTGACGGTGCTGGGCGAACGCCCGGTGTGAATGCGGCGGCTAAGCCGCCTGCTCGGCGAGCGCGGGTTCGTCGATCCTGATTTCGTGGTGCTCGCCGCAATGCGGGCAGCGCACGTAAAGCGCGGCGAAGCGGACGCCGGCCGCACCGGGTTGGCCGGCTTCGGCGTCTTCGATACCGGGATCAATCCCCTCACCGGTATTCGGACAGGAAAAAACAAATACAGCCACGGCCCCTCCCCAGAAGACGAGGCGCCCATCACACGCAAGTGTGGTGTATTTTTGATCGGCCTCACGGTTCGAGCGCGAGAACCAAAGTTCCATCCTACCGAAGTGCGGCCGGACAAAAGAAAGTTCCCTCCACCTCCACGATATCGTCCTGGCTGAGGCGTCTCACCTCAATGATCGTTCGCGGCGGAAAGGGGCCGTCGCCCCAAAGTTCCCGCTGGACCTTGTTCACCAGAGGCCGATGGAGGTCCATGTCGGTGACATAGACAACGAGGCGCACGGCGTCGCGCAGCGTGCCCTGGGCGGCGGCCACGACCGTCTGCATGTTGAGAAACGCCTGGCGCACCCGCGCCTCGGCGCCGTCGACGAGGGCATTGGTCGCCGGATCGATCCCGCGCCTGCCGGCGACAAATATAAAATTGCCGGCCCGCACGCCGAGGCTCCACGTTCCGGTCGACTTGATTGCGTCGGGTGAGGAGATGAACGCGACGTGATCCGGTGGCATGACGGCCTCAAGGCAGGTGAATCGTGCAGGACTATATCGATTTCTACCGGTCGCGCGATTATCGTTTGGGCGGTGCGCAAGCCCGCGCGTTCCGCGGCTTGGTCGCGGTCTCAGGAAGGCGGACGACCGCGGCCATCGACTTGCCATCGGCATACTCCGCCCCAGCCGCCCTTGCCGGCCGGTCCGGAGCTTGGTTATGCTGCGCTGGCGCGGGCGTAGTTCAGTGGTAGAACATCAGCTTCCCAATCTTATTTTAGGCGACTCATTCACGCGGCGTTAAGCGAAAATCCTTTATTTCCGGGCTTTCCCGTTGCAATATTGGCCGTGAACAAACCATCCCCAGGCAGCTAAATGGCAGCTAAAACCCGCCGCCTGTATCGCGACCTGGAACGCGAAGTCGCGAAATATCCGGACCTGCTCCATTGGGCGCGCGTGGCGGATCGCGGCGACCAGGGCAATTGGATGTTTTGGGATACCCAAGTCGCGGGTCTCCGATTGATCGTCGGCAAGCGAACCTTTGCGTTCTCGTTCTTCAAGCAAAGCCGGGTCCACGGCAAGCGTCAGACGACTTCGATCACGCTGGGCCATCTGGAATCCGGAATGACCGTCAAGGCCGCCCGCGCGGCGGCGCTCGTTCACGCCGGCCGGATCGCGGCGGGCCGGATCGCGCCGGGCAAGCGGAGCGCCGTCAAGTTCGACGCGGCGTTCGACGACTACTGTTCGTTCCTGGAGGCAAAGGCGAAGCGCAAGGGCAAGCCCGCGCGCTGGGCCTACAACGTTCGGCAACTCGGCAAGAGCATATTGCTGCCCGAGTTCGGCAGGTGGCCGCTCGCCGATCTGTCGCATTCACCCGCGATCATTCGTGACTGGCATAAGACAGCGACCAAGCAAAACGGCCCGGTGCACGCCAATCGCGCGGCGCAAGTGTTGCGCGCGACGTACCGCTATGCCGCCAAGCTAAATCGAAACCTGCCCCCGGCATTGCCGACAAGCGGTATCATCTGGAACGCAGAGGAACCCGCTGAGAAAGGCGTCGGCGACTTCGCCAAGTGGGCCGCAGCGTGGCGGGCCATTCCTATGGCGGCGCGGCGGGGCTACACGCTGGCAATGTTATTGACCGGCTGTCGGCGTTCCGAACTCGCATCACTGCAATGGTGCGATATCGATGCGCGCTCGCGCACGTTGCTGTTGCGCAACGTCAAGAGCCGCAGCGAGAAGCGGCGGGATGTTCGCCTGCCCTTGTCGCTGCCGATTGTGCGCGCGTTCAAGCTGGCGAAGGGCGTGGACGCGGTGAAAGTTTTTCCGGGGTGTTTCCACAATCCGGGGCGCGACGCGTTGCCAGCACACGGCCATGCGCTCCGGCATGCGTATGAATCCATCATGGTCGAACTGAGAATTGATCCCCTGATGCGCAAAATTCTGATGGGCCATACGATTGGCGGCGACGACGTGACCGAGGGCTACGCGTCGCAGAAAATGCTGGGGTCCATGCTGCGACGGGAGCAGGCGCGCGTGTCAGCGGAGATTATGCGTCGGCTGGAGGGCTAGGGTCATCGGGATCGTCGGACGGCGGCTCGGGCTCGCCCGGCTCGTCGGCCGGCGGCACCGGGTCCGGCGGGATCGATTCCCGCCGGGCTTTGCGTCGGGCCTCGGCCGCTTCGCGCAGGCGCTTGATGTGCTCTAAACGCTTCGCTTCGCGCTGCGCTTTCGGCGAGAGCCAATTGGGTCCTGAGGAGTAGTCATTCAAATCAATCTCGGTGATGTGGGGCATGCCTGATTAGGTGGCGATTCGCGCAGCGCGTTTCAATCGCTCTCGCCGAAATCGGATTTTGTCCGGCGGAATGACGCCGCGATAAACCCACCACTCTCCATAGGTCAAGCGTTCGGCGAACTCCAAACGTGGGTCGCAGGGGTCTAGTTCGACGCTCAATGCCGATACCTCGCCGGGGCGCGGAGCAAACGTCGTGAACCAAACAACCTTGCCCCACTTGCGCGCGGCCCCTACATGGGGGAGCAGCCCGCGCTTGCGGATGCCCGGTAGGTTTTTCGCGTCGGTGAAATGGTAGAGCTTCATGCTATGCGTCCACGCTTTAAGCCACCGGGCTCGGTTACACCTTCTATATGGCATGTCTAACTTTCCCATATCTCAGATACGCGATAGTACCGCACCGCAAGACGGGGAGGGGCCTGGAATCCTTTTTCGTTTTTTTCGGGGGTCGAGGCCCTATTGCTGCGCGACGGCAAGCTGAGGGGTCCCGGCTCCCTTCATCACAATTTCAGGAACCATCGTCCTTTCGGCGGCGTCTTAATCGGCACCACGCCAAGCTTCTTACGGGCTTCCGCTACGGTGATCTTTTGTTGGTGCTTGGCATTCCATCGCTGCATAAAATGTCGCACCGTGACTCGGTGGATTATACGTCCGTGGTCACCCGGCGGGCGTTGTCCGTGCTGAAAAAAGGTTGCCTGTACCCGGCCGCCAACGAAGGCTACCGGCTCGCCGCAATGGGGGCATGGCTGAAACCCCTGCTTACAGAGGGCGGGCCATTGAGCGCGTTCTAAAGCATCAATAGCGGCGTCCATTTCGGCTAGGCTTGCGTGTCCGGCATATCGCGAGCGCCGTTGACGCTCGGCGGCACTCATGGCCTTGGCTCCGATTGGCTTGCGACCCATACCGTGACAGATAAACCGTCACAGAATCGAGCGCCAGGGGCCTTGATTTCTTTTTCGTTTTTGAACGCCCCTCGACGGCCTAGCTGAGACAGCACAGGCACATGGGCACACAACCCCCGGCGACCACCCCACTATCCATTAACCTTACCCGGTAGCTCGATGGTTAACCCTCGTTAACCTTACCCTGACGGCCTCGGCCATCAAGCTTAATTATTGACCTTTCGAGTTCGTGAATTGGTGAACGAATCGTTAATTGCTGCGCTGCGATTTCGAGTCGAGTTCCATACACCATGGCTGGTGGGTCGAGACCCCGCTCGCGAAATAGGAGTTCTGGAACATCTCGCACTGCAACCTAAAATCACCCAATGGAATTATCACCTTAGATGGTAAACGAGAATTCACCATGAGGGGTGCCATTTAGTATGGAATGGAATTCTCCAGGTCGGCCGGAGCCGGGTCGGCTGGTAAGGAATCGTCAAGGTGAAGGTTTAACGTTAAGGACCGGGGCGGGCTCGCGCTCGTTAACCATACCGGCGAGTCAACGAACATGGTTAATAAAGCTAAAACGGATAGGGTGGTGTCGAGGGTCGTTAACCATACCGAGTCGTCAATGAACACGGCTAACGAAGGGTTTCCGTTTTAGATCAATATTCCAATGCAACCGGAAAATCGACTCGCGCTGAGTCGTTGACGAGACGTTAAGATCGGGGTGGGTGTGAAAAATATGCGTGGGTATGGTTAACGCGGCACGTTTTCGGTCAAATCGGTCGATGGTCGAGGCCATTTGGAGGAGTTGTGGCCGTAAAACGGGCGTTTTTGGAATGCCGCTGTCGCAAGGCCTTCAGAATTGGGCTACCCCAAGACGGCGGACCGTGTGCCATGTCTGGCTGGGCTGGCGGGGTATTTACATATACTCTACTCCATAGATTTTCTCAATTAACTACCCCCAAAAAATCGTAAAAGTTAGAGCATGGAGTATATGTAATTACCCCGCCAGCCCAGCCACCCTCAACGCTTGGGATATGGCCGCTCGGCGCTTCTCGGGGACTCTAAACATAGGGTGGGGTGACCGGGGCCGCGCGATCCTCATGGCCCAAAGTCCGCGTGCACATCATCCCGCAAGATCGGTTCGCCGTCATCATCGCGGGCCGCGATAGCCCAAAAGTCGATGCCGAGTCCCGGCTCAATGTCGTGGATCGTGTATTCGGTGGCGATGCGGTACATCTTCATCGCCTCGCGTTCCTTGAGCCTGATGCCGGCGAAGATCGGCGGCCGATGTTCGCTGCCTTTGATGCTTCGCCGCGATGAACCGACCACCGAGTAAATCTCCAGCAGCTTCTCGGCGAACTTGTTGGAACTGATTGGCCGCTCGCCCGCTCCATTGCAGTATGTAACATAGACCGAGTACAGGACCGCCTTGTCGATATGAACGTCGGCACGAAGCTCGCACAAGTCCTCGACCATCCCGCGAATAGGCTGAGATTGGTATAGCATCCTGTTCTTGGCGCTCTCGGACTCGATGCATTCCGTAAAGCGGCCGTTCTCGCGGAGCCGGTCAAGCCCGTCGAGCGCCCAATTGAGAATCCCTGGCAACTCCATTTGCAGCTTGCCCGTCCCGCGTCGGTTGGTCAGGTCGCGATCTTCGCGGCCAAGGAAGCTAACGAAGAATGGCAGCACCCGAACACGGGTGCAGATGGCCGATGCGTGACTGCCGAAGTCGGGCAAGCCATTGGCTGCCAGCCATATGCGGCCGGCCATCAAGCCCGCCCATGGGTCTTTGTTCTTGCGTTCGACGGAAATCATATCCTCGCCCGTGATCGCTTTGATCGATGTCGCGGCGTTGCCGATTTCCGTGCGGCTGTCGATGTCCATGTCGGTGATTGTTATAAGCGATTTGCCGAGGCAACCCCACAAGCCGAAACGGCCCGACAATTCCTTGATGGACGGCGAATGCGTATTGGCGCGGCCTACAAGATCGGTGAGGACGCGCAGCACGGTTGACTTGCCGCCGCGCGGGACTCCCCACAAGAACGGTGCGACATGCTGCGAGGTGTCGCCTGATAACGTGTACCCGAAAAGCTCCTGCAACAATGCGATAAGCCCGGCGTTGCATTCGAACCACTGGTCGAGGCATTTGAGCCACAACTTCGGTCGCGGCGCGGTCGGGTCATAGACCAGCGGAATTGAATTGAGCGTGAAGAATGCCGGCGTGTGCTTATAGAGCTTGCGGGTCCGCATATCGACCAAGCCGCTTTCACAAGAAATCAGGTCGAGCGGATCGGGTCTGTTTGCTGCGGCGTCCAGCCAGCACGGCGGAGAAAAAGTGTCGGCCCTCTTGTGCACAAGACTTTCAAGACTGGAGTAGATCGAGCTTACATCGGTAGGTTTCGGTTTGAACCGTCGATTCTTCTTCCCGGAACTCTCGTCCATGTACTCTTCGAACGCCGTATCCAGCCACGCGGCGATATCAGCCCGGATAGTGTCGTCCTCGATCACGTCATAAGCCCGGCCGTTCCAGTCGAGCCAGTCTTGTTGCTGGCGGATCAGGTTCGGCCGGTTCCAGGTGCAGAACGCTTTGGCGCTGTCGCGCGGCGTACCACGCGATAAGATGGGTCTGAGCTTATCGGTCATGGCGTGGACTCCTCACTATAGGAAGCGGATTAGCTGAGCGAGTGTGCTTGCGCGTCTCGATCATGCCATCGGAATTTAGGCGGGTGAGCTTGGGCCTTGGCGGCTCCGGTCGCGCTTTCCACCACGCGTCAATTGCATCGAGTGCGGCGGCGTCAATCGGATCGTCGGCGAACGCGGCTCCGGCGCTGAGAGCACCGGGCTGGGTCTGGTGCGCGTAATTCCACGCGTTGCCGATCTTCACATCCAATCGATCCGCTATCGGACCATCGAAGAAGCTCCACGGTGGTTCGCACCGTTCGTTATAATGCTCGGCCATGAGCGTGATGGCTGTTTCTTTGCTGATCCCTACGTCCTTGAGCCGCGCGGCGACCGCGAAAGCCGTGCTCTCGCCGTTCTGATTTTGCACGGCGGGCTTGGCGTCGCGTTTCAAAAATTGGATGGCCCACGCGATGTTCTGCGGCTGGTCGAGGTCTACGGCCGGAATCTGACCGGCCGCGCTGTTATCGCCGACCGTCGCCTTGACAAGATACTCACTGAACCATGCCGGAGCCGGCGCAATGGGCGTGCTGGTCGGCGGCATGATCTGATAGCGGCCCGCTGCCTGCCGTGGTCCCTCGATCGTCACCGCACCGGGCGCGACCACATAGTTGGTCGAGTCGATGTCAGGACCGAATGCGGAGGTGCGCGGTACGTGCCGCACGTTGGCGGTCTCGGTGAAATAGTAGTGCAGGCCGCCGGACGGCGTGCGCACGGTCAAGGTCGGCGGCAACGGACCATGCAACAGTTCCAGCCGTTGCAGCGTCTCGGCACCACGCTTGCCCGGCTTGGTGTCAACGTCCATGACGATCAGGCCGGACTTCGCGAGCGAGATGCCCCAGTTGCATCCGGGATATCGCGCGGCCCATTGGGCCAGGACGGCGGGATCACCGCTTGCGAGTTCCAGGTTATGTTTGAAGCAGGGCGGCGCTTTATGGGCGGCCGTGATCGGGAACAAGTTGACCTGCGGATAGGCCGCGAGAAGCCGCACGGGCAGCTTGACAGCCGATGGCCTGTTCTCTATTGATGGCGTCCTCATGTAGTCCTTCTGTCTTGTTGCATCGGCCGGGTTTCGTCCCCCGGCCGATTCTCTTTTTACGCTCCAGGTCGGGGGCTACAGGTCGTCGTGATTGCGCGGGTGTTCTCTTTCACGGCGTCGGTCAATCGATTGATTGCTCGCACAACAAACACGGTCTTCCACACGTCGCGGAACGTCGTGCCGTTGATTGATGTTGGGTCACCCGTATGCGCACGAAGCTGGGCTAACAGTTCGTCGGTGACCCCGAACGCGTCGGGCTGTTTTTGTTTGCTCATGCCGCCACCTCGATAGCCGTCCGCTCGGTCCGCTGGCGCGGTCGTCGGCAGTCCCGCGACCACGGTGCGGCCCATACATCGCGGACCAAGTCCGCAGCGGCTTGCCGCGTGATGCCCGCTTCACGGGCGCGGGCTAATGCCTCGATAAGATCGTCTGTCGGATCACCCATAGTGATGCCATCCTCTGTGCGAGGTTGACGGGTGTTCACCTATGGCGGGATGCCGGGGGTTCACCTTGCCCGGCCGTGCGGGAGTTCCGCGCGGCCGTGTCAACCAATTCCGTAGGGGGCCATTAGCACGGGCCGCCGCGTAAATGCGATCACAAACGCGTTACAGACTCGCCTTTCCTGCAACGATTCCAATAACTTCTACGGGAGGAGACCGCCTCCCGTAGAAGTTCCCGGCCTGCCCTCCAGACCGCCTAGGAAGGCCGCTGAGTGGGGTTCGGCCGGGCCGCACCGTCGCCAAGGCATAAAGACGGCGATTCACGGTTAACGGCCGCTGGGTCATCCTCCTAGGCTTCCTGCCGCTGCCGAGTTCCGGGCGTTTCGCCGGTTCCGCGCGTCCTGCTGGTCCCGGTGGGCCGCGTCCGCGCAGTCGGGGCCGCAATAGAGCCGAGAGCCGGTGGCCGGGAACGGCTCCCCGCAATGAGCGCATCGCCGGCTGAACTGGTCGGTCGCCTCGGTCGCGGCCAGTCGGGCCATAATACGGTTCAGGGATCGCGGCCGGTCCGGAAACGTCGCGCCCAGTTGTCTCGCGGCGTCGCGAATATCGTATAAACACTTTCGGTCGAGGCGGGTGGGTTCGCCGCGATGCGGTCCGGCGGTCAGCACGGTCGGGAATCTCTTGTGCACCATGCTGATGATTTGATCGTGGGGTATCGGTGGCACGTGCTGCAATAATTCCAACGCGTAATCCTGGATTGTTTCTTCCTCGGCGTTGCGCGGGGACAAGCCTCGGTGCCGGGGCTCCGGCTCCGGATCATCGACGGCGACGGCCCGCTCCGCGCGGCGCGTCCGTTGCTTCCATACGCTCGCGGTGATCGTTTCGATGGCGAGCAATCGTTGTTCGCGATCCGCAGTCGAGTCGCATGCAACCTTTGCCAGTGCGGAGTAATCAATCATCACAGCACCGGGCCGCAGTCTGCTCCATCGCCTCCGACTCGCCGTCCTTGACCCTTTCAGGCCACATCCGCGTGCGACCGTGGACGCCGCGCAGAAAATGACGGCCCGTGTCGAATTCGGAAGTCCTGGAGCCTTTTCCGAGAATGAGTTGCATCCGAACGGTATTGTGTGTTCCTCCTCGTTTCATCGCACCATTCCTTTCCCGTCTGCTCGCGCTCCGCCGGGCGGCGGCGTGCCTCGTCCCGTACTTGATTGATCGAGCGCCAGTGCGGGCCGGGCGTATGACGGCCGCTCGACCTCGGCCGGTGGTGTTGGTTGTTGCTGCGGCGGCTCGTATGGTGCCGGCGGCGGACGTAGGCCGTGGCCTGCATCGTCTGGTCGATCATCCGGCGGCGGCAATCTCGGAATCTGGCGCTCGCCGTGAACTCCAACCGGATAAGGTCGAGCGCCGATGCGGGCGCGACGTTCGGCCGGGCTGAGACTCACTAGCTCGCGAAGTGCATCGAGGTCCGCGCGGCCATGACCGGAACGTTCCAGTGGTTTCGCTACATGGACAACATCCAACGAAGCATCGACGGTCGAATGAGTTCTCGGCTGATAGGTCGGGTCCGCTTTCTCCAGAAACTTCGCACGGAGCGATGCCGGAACCTGAGACACTTTCGTTTCCGGGATCGGGCGTCCTTGATCGTCATGCAGCATGCGGTGCCATGCGACTTCGCTCGGATCGCAGCCGGTGTAGAACTCGACAAACGTATCGCTACGGCCGATGAACATCGGGTCCATTCGATAGAGGATTCTTTGGTCGGAGCCGCGCACAATTTCTTCAATGCCGTGCACCATCTCCTGTTCGATCTTGGAAACGCCGGAGCACAAAAACTCCTCACGTGCATACGCGCATGCGGCTGTCCACCACATCCGCTCGCCACGGAACGGTATCAGGAACGGTGAATCCGTGTTGTTTGCTTTTTGGTCGGAGACGCATCGGGCGCGCCAATTATAGAGCAGAGACACGGATATGCCGATCACCTCGCAAACCGCGACGTGCGATGCGCGACTCGCCATCAGTTCGGCAATGTCAATCAGAATTTGCTCGGTGAGGTGCACGGCTGCGTTTCCTTCGGTGTTCCATGACGAATATCAGATAAAGAGCGCGCAAGAATCTCCGCATCATCGCTCGCTCGGTAGCTTGCGGCTGAACACCGGGCCGCGTCGGGGATCATTGTTTAGATACCCGGCGCGTGCTGCGGCCTCGCGGCTAAACCCGCCACGTGACGGGCCGTTTTGCATGCGGCGCTGAACGAATCGCGCGGCGCTGTTATTGCGCATCGCGACGCGTCTGGCGCGTTCGGCGTTCTGTGCCGCGATATGGTTCTGTACCTCACGGCGCTCTCTCTGCTCACGTGTGAGTCCGTCGCCAGTTTTCTCGGCGAGAAGCTGCCACTGCATAATGGCTCCGGAAAGATCGGTCCGGCGCTCGCGAAGCTCGCCGGCCGCAACGGCCATTACATCTCGGGCCTTCGACAGTGCGCGGTTGGCTGTATCCAATTGGCGTCGTGCCACGTCTTCCCGGATTGCGCTCTTGACCGCTGGAAGCTCGTCGGTGTGGATGTTCGGATCGATTGAGTACGTGCCGCTGGCCTCGGGCGCTGGTGCTGCGGATTCCGTCAGTGGCGGATCGACAGCCGCTGGCGCTGGCGTCGGCTCCGCTGCGGCCGCGAACACTTGTTGGAATGCTCCGGAGTCGCCGAGCATGCCCGCAATTTCGTCCTCGCCAAGATCGAAGTCGGGCGGCAAAAGATCGGCGAGTCCGGCCGGCGTGATTTCGCGGTGCAGATTATTTGCGGTCCGCAGCGCAAACCGCAGCATGTTGTCGCGCGCGGGGTTTCCGGTTGTGTAATCCATTTCAATTCTCCATCTGATAAGCGGGTCGATTCCTTCAAGCTCGCAAGCGAGCAAATACAAATCGCGATCACATTTCGGACCAAGTTCGCGTGCGATGCCGATTTGCATCGCGTATTTCGATCCGGCCGGTTCGGCGAGCAGTTGAGACAACGCCAGCGCCTCGTCCAGCGTCGGCGTTCGGCCCAGCAGGTCGTCGAACGCGTCGGCGTTCGCCACGCTTCCGTTGTCATTGACGAAGGGCACGGGACACGGCGGCGTTTCCATCTCCATTTTTTCTTTCAGTTCGTGCTCAATCTGATTGAGCGGCTTCGCGGGCACGGCCATCCTGATGTCGCGGGATTTCTCGTCCGCTGGTACGCTTCCAAACGAGTCCACTTTGTTTGTCCTTACGTGTGATCGACCCCGATGTTGCCGCATCCTGTTGGATGTCCCCTCGACAACACCGGGGCCATCATCGCCGGTATCGGCGACGATCTGATTAGGTTCGCCCCGATGCGCGCCTAGCGTCGAGCATCGGGGCGGTTCGCCGCGTTGTAATTGCAGGGTACGCGACGAATCGGTTATTGGTTGGCCCCGGCACGATTTGGAGATGCCGGGGCCATATCGTCGCCGCTGCGGCCAGTTTGAGCGGCGACGAATCGAGAATTATTTGCGCTTGATTGTTTGCTCCCACAAACGTTGAAACGTGTACTCGCCGTAGGGCGCGCAAGCTTTCTCGGCCGCAGCAACCTGCTCGACCGCGTCGGCGATTTCAGCTTTGGCCGTTGCTTCGTTCTGCTCGGCGACCGTGACCGCAGCGTATGCGGTGCGGATCGCATCGAGGCGTGCGATAGCGTCCGGCGACAACGCGGCAAGCGCCGTAGCATCCGGCTCAATGAAACGCGTTCCATCAAAGATTTGCGGTAGTTCTTGCATGTCGGGACTCCTCTAATCGTAGGGCAGCGGTATCTTTGCGGCCATGTTGTTCAGCGCGACCGAAACCTCGTCGTCATCGATGCAGTCGGCGACGTGGCGATTGCAGAGCAGAAAGAGGCTATATTTCCACCATATCAGTTCGTCGCCGTATCGCTTCTTGGGGACGGCGACCGTTGCCGCCGTCTCCCATTGTTTGTTGCTCATTGCTGGTCGGAGCGAGAGCCGGTTTTCGCCGGAACCTTGCCGCTCGGTGACCCATTGTTGGCGTGCATCGAGTCGTGCACGGGAACGTTGTCCGGTGCGAGTTCGCGCGTCTGCCAATTGTCGCCGTCGTTCAATGCGCCGCGCTTCGCGGTGTGGGCTGTTCCGACCGCGATGATATTGTCGAGCAGAACATCCTTGGGCGCTTGGGCGTTGATCGATGCGGGCATAGCCTTGGTGCCGGGCTGGATGCTCGACGGGCCGCAGTAGCGGTTCACGCCTGGATTATCAGTTCCGGCCAACGCTTGCGGCGACGGCGTCAGATTTTCTCCGCCGGGCTTCACGTCCAATTCAGGACGCGCCGGATGCACGGGTCGCTTGGTGGACTCGTTCTGATTTGTCGTGCGGTCTGTTTTTGACCGATAACCCTGATAAGACATGATGTCCTCCTTGTTGTTTGTTTGATCGTCAGCGGACGACGCCGCCCTTGTACTTGAACCGTCCGGGCGAAGCTCCGGCTTTGCCGTGATCGGTGATCGCCGCGATAGCGTGATCGGTGCGGATCGGCCGATGTGATTGATCGACCATTTTTCCTCGGATGACGGCGTCACGTGCCGCAGCACGGAGTCGCGTGTGAACAGATGGCTGGTCGCCGCTCGATGTAACGGGCTGGCGTCCCATGCTGTTGCCGCTTGCGAAGCGGCCGTCTTCGTCGCGTGGCTGGTCAGTCATGCTCAATCCTCCTGCACGCCTTGGGGCAATAATTTCCCGTCGCGTCCGCGCCCATGAGCCATACGGTCATCGGTGCACGCCGCCGAGAATGCCTGTTCAAGGATGGCCTCGCCGAGTTCGTGCATAATTTTCTGGTCGTCGGTGCGCGGCTTCATGCCGAAACTAAGCGGGACTCGCTCTTGTTTGATCTTTGGTCCCGGCGCTTTCACAAGCGGATTTCCAGTTCGCACATTGCCGCTGCCCCATCCTGGAGCGGTCTTCGGCGTTCCCGGAACAACTGTTCCGGTCATGCTGTCGAGATAGCTGTGAGTCGATGCAGGAACCGGCGCTCCATCTTTCATGCGGTGCATGCCGGCCGCAACTGGAACAACATTTTGATTCTTCGGCTTGCCGCCGACGCGCGGATCGATGCCCGCGCCCTTCGCGCCTGAGAACGGAACCTTGCCGCCGACGAAAGGAATTCCGGCCTTGCGCTCGGCACCTTTCGCAACGTGCGCGTCGTGCTCGATAGCGCGACCGTCGTTATGGGCGAGGTGGCTCACTTTCATTCCAGGCGTGATTGGCACAGTGCGCATTTTGCCGTTGTGGTCCGGCTGAAAGATGGATGGACGTTTCGTAGTCATTTGTTTTCTCCTTAGCTTCCTCGTCTCGGTCGTGCGCTTGTCTTCGGCGGCGTCGGGTTATGCGTGACCGATCCTTTGGCGACGGCGAGTTGTTTGATGTGTTTCAGGTCGCGCTTCGCCGCTCCACTGGAGGAGCCGCGCCATACTGTGCGGCCGGACTCGTCGATTGATAGCTTCGCGCCGTGAACTCCAAACCGTGAGACGGTCGCGGCCGATGCCTTAGCCCCATGCACGTAGCCGCGACGACGGCCGCGCTCGTCCAGGATCGCGATGTAGCGCGCCGGAAGTTCGCCCGGCGTTATCTGCTTCGCTTTGCGCGGCTCCGGCGCGTCGTGCGTGACTGTTCGATATGAGGCCATCACATCACCGCTTTCGTAGCGCCAAGGGTCACGCCGGCCGCTTTGGCGAGGCGCGCGCATAGGCCAGGATCGGAACGATGCAGCCGCGCTTGCGCGGTGACGTTCCAGTTGCGTCGCAGGAACGGATTGTTGTTCCGCTCGCCGTCTGTCGTGGCGACCGTGTCATCGCTTTTCGCGGCGAGCAACGCATCGACTCTCTTGAGCGTCGCGGCTTCGTTTTCGCGTTTGCCGTCGTGGAGCTTGGCGAAAATCTGTCCGCGTGCGGTCTGGTTTCCAGTTCGTGCCCGAGCGATCACATCGGGATCGATGCCGGAAATCTGTTCTTGTGCCGACTTCGCCGGCAATAGGAACCCGTACTCGCGTGCCAAAAATCCGGTGCACGACGGATCGGTCGCCGCGACGTTGCCGCCGACGCCCTTGAATTGCAATTGCACGCCGTCATATGTGAAACGATCCGCAAGCGCCTTCGTGAACACTTCCGCTTGCGCGTCGGAACAATGGAGAACATCGGCCGCAAATGCCGCGATAAGATTCTTTTCGGTGAGCTTCCGGATCAACTCGTCGTTTTCACTCATGACGTTTCGCCTTCTTAAGATGCCTTCTTATGGCAGCGCGGGGCCAGTGTGTTCGCACGTGGTTCTCCAGGTCCCTGACAAGCACACGGATGCGACCGCCGGACGGTGCACGCCATGCGGAGAGTTCGCCGCGCTCTACCGCGTCACGGACGATGCGGGTCGGCACGGAAAGACTTTTGCCGCATTGCTCCATTGATAGAGCGACCGGAAATATCGGACGGACTCGCGACATGGCGCGCTCCAGTTCGGCGATGATAAGTTCGGGGGACTCGCTCGACGTGCCGCTAACCCATGTCGCGGCGATGCGACCCATGTCGCATCCATCGATTGATTGTGCTGATTTAGCAGATAAAGCGGAATCTGGCAACCGGAGTTAAGGTACCGGAGGTGCGTGCGAGTAGAGACCAGATAAATTGATGTGAAACGACTCTAGCTCAATGACCTAGAACCCGTCACGTTGACGACGTGCGATCCTGTTGCGCGAATTTGAAACGCGCATCGGCGGGCGGCTCGTTAGTTTTCAAAAACTCAGATACATGCTGCGCTAGGTCGTCCGCTGTTTGTGGGCGAGCGCGGCACTTTTCAGCCCACGCGCGACCAGGGTGCAAAACGTCCCACATCGGTCGCAGACCTTGATACCTCCCCGCGCCTGGATCGTGATTGCCAAAACCTTCAAGGTATAAATTCCAAACTGGTTTAAAGTGCGCGATTAGCAATGTCTCGCCGAGTGGTATCCAAATGTCGTCGATTGCCAGATAGCGGCATTGAAAATACTCGATGTTCAAATTGTTCGCGGCCCGGACGCTGTCGGCGTGATCACGCAAGCGGTTGCAGAGATAGCGGCCTGTGATTTCAGAAAACAACAGCGCGGCACCCTTCCGCCCACCCGATGGTATGGCTTTCCCGATGTATATCGGCCATTCCGCGCTGGCGGCGTTTCGAGCGGCCATCAGCTTGTACGGCTTGGATGATCCGTTATAGTAGATAGCGTAAATTCCGGCACCATCGAATGTCCCGATTTCGCCAAGTGACACCGGCTCCTTGTCAAGCAAGGCTTCCGCCACGCTTTTCGCAAGATTGAGCTTGTCGAGCGGATTATAGGTCGCCATGGGCGTGAGCTTCGATGGCATTTATTTGCTCAACGATGCTGCACGCAACACACTCGGCTAACTCGACTGGCACGGCGTTTCCTAGTTGCCGCATTGTTTCAGTCCATGAGCCGTGAAACTTGAAATCGTCCGGAAATGTTTGAAGCCGCGCACTCTCGCGCACCGTCAAATACCGCACGTCGCCATTTGGAAGCGCAATCGTGTTCTCCCCGCCTGGCACGCCATGCACGCCCGCTTTGAGTGTCTTGGCCGGTTCATCCAAGGGACTCCCAGTGTGCCCGACGTAGGAGCGCGCCCCAAGTTGAAGCCGATGATTGAGCACATGAGGCGAGGCGTGCACGGTCGGTTCGGGAAGCCCGACAAGCGCATCCCGCGTTGTCTTCCACGGCCGCGCATTCCGCTGTTGCGTCAAACGCTTTGCCCGCGCCCGTGCGCGGTCGGAAACGACGCGATCTTTGTTGCGGACCTTGTGCCGCTCCCAATAATCTCCCGTGATGACTTGCTCCCAAAGCAGCGCGTCAAACGAGTGTGTTTCCTCTGGAAAAGACCATTCAAGGTTTAGATCGCTGCGGAAGCCGACAAAGAAAACACGCTCTCGCCGTTGCGGAACGCCATAGTTGGCCGCGTTCAGCACGCGCCGAACAACCTTGTAGGATAGGCCGCTCTTTGACCGTCGGCTTGTGTGGTGCTGCTCAAGCCGCCTAAGATGATCGGACCAGGGTTCATCGCGCTTGCGCGTCACTTCGGGATAGATGAGTTGCAAATTGATGTACTCGTAATAGTTCGCGAACGACTGCCGCGTGAGCCCCTTCACATTCTCAAATAGAAACGCCTTCGGCCGCGCCTCTCGTACCGTGCGCACTGCTTCCGACCAAAGGTCACGCGAGTCCCGGAAGGCGCGATGCTTACCGCCCAACGAGAAGGGCTGACACGGCGGGCCGCCGGACACTAGATCAACCTGTCCCTCATACTCCTTAAAGTCGATTAGGCGCACGTCGATTTCGCTAAGGGGCCATGTCTTGATGAGCGGATGTCCTGCGCTCTTGTTCTCGCGGATCGTATCGCAACAGTAGCGGTCAAGCTCGACGACGATTTCGGGTTCGAAACCCGCGCGGGACACGCCCATTCCGAGTCCGCCCGCGCCCGCGAACAACTCAACGGCGCGACGTTCTCTTATGTTTTTCTGAGGTGGTTTTGGAGTCTTTGCGCTTCGCATCGACGGTCCCGCTGGCCCCGAGGAACCGGGTGAGCCGCTTCGTCAATTCCGCTCTATGCGCTAATTCGCATTCCCAGACAATTAAAACTCGCCAGCCGTCCCCTACTAGAGCGGCTACGTTCAGGAGGTCTCGCTCGCGGTTGCCGGTTAGCTTTGGAAGCCAGAAATCCAGGCGGGATTTTGGGAGTCGGGCAAGTCGGCACTGCGGATCAGGATGCCGGTGGAAAAAGCAGCCGTGCACGAATACGACCTTGCGACGGCTCGGAAACACAAGATCGGGCCGTCCTGGCAAGCGCTTGTCGTGTAGCCGGTAGCGGTAGCCGAGGCGGTGAACGATGCGGCGCACGGCTAATTCGGGCCCCGTGTCCCGGCCCCGGATGCGGGACATGCGTTCGCTTCGGGCTTCGGGCGAGAGGGTATCAGGCATGTAGGGTTTGTGTTGCCGTTGGCGTTACGGATTTCGCAAGCAGCATGCAGGCTTCAATGAGAGAGGATGGTTTAGGGGCTTCGAGCAGTGACAGCCGTTCGACGCCCCACTAATGTATGCCTTCCTGCCGCCCTAGGCGGTGCCATCTGTGATCTTGGTTGACAACGTAATGGCAACTTAAACTGCGTGAGTCACAAAAAAGTGCAGCGAAATAAGGCTTTGCGGGCGTAGTTCAGTGGTAGAACATCAGCTTCCCAAGCTGAGTGTCGTGGGTTCGATTCCCATCGCCCGCTCCAAGAAACGGTCGCGGCGGTCGGCGTGTCGGCCGATCCTGATGGCGTCTCATTTGCCCAGTTATGCTCAATCGAGGACCCTCCAATGCCCATCAGCAACATCCGCGGCGTCAACATCAATTGGCAGGTCATCGGCGAGCGCGGCCCCTGGGTGATGGCAACCACGGGCGGGCGGCGCGGCCACGACGAATTCATTCCGCTGGCGCGGAAGATTGCCCAAAGCGGTTATCGCGTCATGCTGCACGATCGCCGCAACACAGGCGCATCGGATTTGTGGATTGACGGCGACGCAGGCGAGGAGGCGCCCTGGCTCGACGACATGCATGAACTCATGCGCAGTCAGGACGCCCTGCCGGCGTTCTTCTGCGGTTCGTCGGCCGGCGCCCGCACTTCGATCCGGTTTTATCTGAAATATCCGCAAGCCGTGCGCGGGCTCTTGTTGCTCCGCGTGACTGGCGGCGCGTTCGCCGCCGAAAGGCTGCCGGAGAACTATTACGGTCAGTTCATCCGCGCCGCGAAGGAAGGCGGCATGGAGGCCGTCTGCGCTATGGACGCGTGGAAAGAGCGTTTCAAGGAAAATCCGCGGGGTCGCGATTATCTCGCCAAGCTGCCGGCGGAAATATTCATTCGGGTGTTCACGCGCTGGAAGGAAGTGTTCGAGGCCGGAGGAAAATACCCGGTGATGGGCGTCACCGAGCAGGAATTGCGCTCGATCAAGGTCCCGACGATCATCATTCCGGGCAATGACAACACGCACTCAAGCGTCAGCGGGCTGGCCGGTCACAATCTCATCCCCGGCAGCGAGCTTCACCAGTTGCCTACAACGGACCAGGACGTGCCGCTCATTCCGTGGCCGCAATGGGCGCAGTACGAGGACGAGATCGCCCGCGTCTTCGTCGCCTTCATGCAGCGTGCCATCGCGGGCGAAAAAAGCGCCGCATAACAGCGACTGAATTCTTGCTGCACCGCCGCAAACAAGCATTCCTCGTGACCGAGTCTTGCATTGCCGCCGCTCATGGGTATTGTTTCTCGCGAGAGGCAAATGGCTCCGTCGAGGGCTGGCTTGGCGCCAAACGGTGGGCATCACATGGATCGACAACAGGAACGACGGTCGGGATGGAGCTGGTGGTACCTTCTCTTTCTTATCCAATTTGCCGTCAGTCTTTGGGTGCCGTTCTATAACTCGGTCGGACCGACCTGGATCGGCGTGCCGTTCTTCTACTGGTACCAGATGCTGTGGGTGATCGTCGGCGCAATCCTTACCGCGATCGTCTATTTCGCGACGGGCGCCTAAGCGCAGCTTTGCATTCGCGCCACCTGAATCAACACAACAAGAAAATCGCTCGGGAGAGATGCCGTGCAGGCCGTAAACTGGACAGCCCTGACAGTCTTCATCGTACTTTTCCTGCTCATCACGGTGCTCGGCTTTGTCGCCGCCCATTGGCGCAAGGGCGACCTCAACCTCCTGAACGAGTGGGGCCTGGGCGGGCGACGTTTCGGCACTCTCATCACCTGGTTCCTGATCGGCGGCGATCTCTACACGGCTTACACCTTCATTGCCGTCCCGGCCCTCGCCTTTGGGGCCGGCGCGATTGCCTTTTTCGCCGTGCCCTACACGATCATGATCTACCCGATTCTGTTCCTGGTCTTTCCCCGGCTCTGGTACGTCTGCCGCAAGCACAATTACATCACGGCGTCCGATTTCGTGCGCGGGCGCTTCGGCAACCGCTGGCTGGCGCTGGCGGTGGCGATCACCGGAATCATCGCCACGCTTCCCTACATCGCCTTACAGCTGGTCGGGCTGCAGGTGGTGATCGGCGGCATGGGGGTGTCGGGAACGGGGTATATGGGCGATCTGCCCCTGCTCATCGCCTTCATTATCTTGGCCGCCTTCACCTACACGAGCGGATTGCGGGCGCCGGCGTCGATCGCCATCGTCAAGGACATCTTGATCTATATCACCGCCTTTGCCGCCATCATCTACGTCCCGATCCACATGGGCGGCTTCGGTGCGATCTTCGCCAAGATCCCGCCGGCGAAATTGCTACTGGCAACCCCGGGCCCCCACACCTCCGGTCTCTATAGCGTTTACGCGACGCTGGCACTCGGCTCGGCATTTGCGCTCTTTTTATACCCGCACTCCATCACCGGCATCCTGAGCGCATCGAGCGGACATGCCATCCGCCGAAATGCCGCGTTGCTGCCCGGCTATTCCTTCATGCTCGGACTCCTGGCACTGGTCGGCTTCTTCGCCTTGGCCGCCGGCCTGAGCAGCGTTCCCGAATTTGCCGCGGGATTCAAACAGTTCGGCAACAATTTTGCTGTCCCGGCGCTTTACCTGCACGAATTTCCGTCATGGTTCGTCGGAGTCGCCTTTGCGGCAATCGGCATCGGAGCACTGGTGCCGGCGGCGATCATGTCGATTGCGGCCGCCAACCTCTACACGCGCAATATCCACCGCGAATTCTTCCATGCGAATCCCACCGACCGTGAGGAAGCGCAGATGGCGAAATGGGTGTCGCTGATCGTCAAGTTCGGCGCGCTTGCCTTCATCGTCTTCGTTCCCTCGAAATTCGCCATCTACCTGCAACTTCTCGGCGGCATCTGGATCATTCAGACACTGCCTGCGGTCATGATCGGCGTCTACACAAGTTGGTTCAACGATCGGGCCCTGCTCATCGGCTGGCTGGTCGGCATGGTGCTCGGCACTTGGATGTTCGTCGCCGCGCACCTGGCGCCAAATTATCCTTTGGTAATCGCCGGTCATGGTTTCCCCGGCTATACCGCCCTATACACCGTGATCCTCAACATCGTCGTCGCGGTCGTGCTGACGCCGCTGTTCAACGCGATGAGCGGCAAGCGCGTTGACGAGACCACCGACGCCGATTACCGGGCGGCATAATCGCCATTGCGGGGCGCGGCTCTCAAGCCCCGGAATTGGTCGCCATCGGAATACTTTCGGCGTGCCTTTGAGGAGCTTTGGCAGCTCGGCGCGCTCCGGCGATATCAAGCTGGCCCCCGCCCCCCTGTTCATGGCAGACTTGCCGGCCAACCGCCGATAAGCCTTTTGGGAGAATGACATGGCTTGGGTCAAAGTCACCGATATCGCTTATGGACGCCTCAAGGCGCCCGACCTCGATGTCATGGAGGAATTTCTCACACGCTTCGGCATGCATCGGGCCGAGCGCACGGCCAATGCGCTCTACATGCGCGGCACCGATCCGGCGCACCACATCCATGTGACCGAGAAGGGCGATCCGAAGTTTGTCGGCATCGCCTATTACGCCGACAGCGAAGATGACTTGAAGCGGCTCACCGAGGCGCCGGGCGCGTCGGCCATCGAAAATATCGACGAGCCGGGCGGCGGCAAGCGCGTGCGGCTCACCGAGCCGAACGGCTATCAGATCGAAGTGGTATGCGGCATCGAGACGGTCGCGCCGATTCCCGTGAGCCGGCAAAAACTCAATTCCGGGGAAGCACCGACGGCTCGCGCCGGCGAATTGATGCGGCTGCCACGCGGCCCGGCACACGTCAAACGAGTCGGCCATGGCGTGATGATGACTCCGAAATTCAAGGAGACGGTCGGCTGGTTTCGCGAGACGTTAGGCATGATCTGTTCAGACGACGTCTATGTCGATCAAAGGGACAATCTGATTGGATCGTTCAACCGCTGCGACCGCGGTGACACTTATGTCGATCATCACGTCTTCTTCTGCCTCAATCATCCGAAGACCGGATTGAACCATCTGTCGTTCGAAGTGCCGGACATCGACGATGTCTGCGTCGGTCATGATTATCTGAAAGAAACCGGCAAATACGAGCACATGTGGGGCATCGGCCGTCACGTGCTGGGCAGCCAGGTCTATGACTATTGGGCCGACCCGTGGGGCCGTGTGCACGAGCACTGGGCCGACAGCGACCGCCTCAATCTTGCCAACGGCTCCAATCTGATCGCCGCCGAGGAGGCGCTGCGCTCGCAATGGGGCGAGCGGCCGCCGGAGAAGTTCATCAATCACGCCAGTCCGTGATCGTATGGTCGCGTGACCGTCGAGCGCTGGAGTCGCCCCCGCCGAGGCGGCTTCAATGCGCTGGTCGGAGGGCGGGCGGTGGAATCGGCGAGGGCCGCGGTCGCGCAGCCCAATCCTCTAGCGCTTATGGTCGATGCGCATCGTTTAACGGATTCCTAATAGTCCATGGTTAACGAAGGGTGCCGCACTCCGGAGAACCCGCCCCATGGATAAGCCGACCGATCAGGAAAAGAATAACAACAATCCCGGCGACCCAGCCGAAGGATCACAGACGCCTGCCGGCGGTAACGGGCCGATCAACGGTCAGAGCAATGCCTCCACCAATGATCTGCCGATTGTGGAGTCGCCTGATCTTAGCGGTGGCGACCCCGCGGAGGACCGGGCTGCGGCCATTAGCCACCCGCGTGGAAATGCCGAATCGGCAGGCAGCCTTCCGGCCCTGTATAGCAGAGTGGTCGACGACGCTCCGCGCGGGCCCGCCTCCAGACCGGATACGCAACAGCGTTCGTTGCGATTTGCCCTGCTCGCGGCAACGATCGCATGCGCGGCAGGCATTGGCGCGCTGGTCGGATCGCTGAGCGCTTCTGGAATGAGCGGCCGGCATGCCGCCGCAGCGGCAATGTCGAAATCCGCCGATGCGCACGATGTTCTGCATGCCCTGAAAATACAACGCGCCGAATTGTCGGCCCTGAAAGCGAGCCTCGACGGCGCCAACCGATCGGCCGGTGCGCAATTTGCCAAGATCTCAGATCGTCTCAACACTCTCGAACGCGCGCAAACCGAACCTTCAGCGAAGCTCGCGCGCATCGCCGAAGAGGTGGAACAGCTTGAAAAGCGAACCGCGGGCGCGCCGGACGTTACGGGTTCGATTGCCAAAACGCCTTCCACCATCGAGGCGAAGCACGTCGTGCCGGTCCTGCACGACTGGATCGTGCAGGACGTCCGTAATGGCCGCGCCATGATCGAGAACCGCTTTGGCGCGCTCTTTCTTGTCGGCACCGGAAGCCTGATGCCCGGTCTTGGCCGCGTGCAGGAAGTGAAGCGGCAAAACGGCGCGTGGATTGTCGTCACCGAAAAAGGGCTGATCACCTCGCATCCGTAGAACGACAGGCGCCGCTTCCGTCTCCGTCCATCGCAGCGACCCACTGCCGAAGGCGCCCTGCATCTGCAGCCGCATCACGGCCGCAGCACGAGCTTTCCCATGACCTTCCGGTCGGAGATGAGTTTCATCGCGGCGGCGATTTCGGCCAGCGGATAGACGGCGTGCACGTGAGCGGAGAGTTTGCCCTCGGCGGCCCAGCGCGCGACATCGCCGAGGAGCGCATGCTGCGCTTGCGGCTCGCGCTTGGTCCACGATCCCCAGAACACGCCGCGGATATCGCAGCTTTTGAGCAATACCAAGTTGAGTGGCAGCTTCGGAATCTCGCCCGCGGTAAAGCCGACCACGAGATAGCGACCCTGCCATGCAAGCGAGCGCACCGCCGGCTCGGCATAGCGGCCACCTACCGGATCGTAAACCACGTCGATGCCGTGATCGCCGCCGCGCTCTCTCAAGACGTCGCGCAGATCCTCCCGGTCGTAGTTGACCGTTTCGTCAGCCCCATGCGCGCGGGCAAAGGCGAGCTTTTCATCGGATGAGGCGCACGCAATCACCCGCGCGCCCATCAGCTTGCCCAGTTCCACGCAGGCAAGGCCGGTTCCGCCAGATGCGCCCAATACCGCCAGGGTTTCACCGGGCTGAAGCTTCGCCCGCTCCCGCAGTGCATAAAGTGACGTGCCGTAGGTGATATTGAGACCGGCTGCATGATCGAAGTCGAGCTGCTCGGGGAGTTTCACCAACTGGCGGGCCGGCACAGCGACCGCCTCGCGCGCCGCGCCCCAGCCCATGAAGGTCATCACACGATCGCCAGGCGCGACTTCGGTTACACCTGATCCGGTGCTCTCGACAATTCCCGCGCATTCGGCCACCGGCGAGAACGGGAACGGCGGCTTCTGCTGATATTTGCCGGCGATGATGAGCGTGTCGAAGAAATTCAGCGCCGCGGCCTTTACGCGCACCACGGCCTCGCCGGCCGCTGCCTGCGGTGGCGCAATATCGCGCATTTCCAGATCGTCGGGGGTGCCAAAATGGGTGCAGAGAATGGCTTTCATGCGGACCCGTTAGCACACTTTGACGACGCCCCGCGTAACTCCAAGATCGAGCTGTGAGGCTGCCGCCTCGCGCTGCACGGATCGGCTATGCGGAATCACCGTCAAATTGCCGGCCTCTCAAGTTGGATTTAAGTCCCGGCGGATTGGATTAAGTATCAATCTTTGGTATCAATGTCTGGGTCGGGGAGGTCGGATGCGCTTTCGTCAAGCATTGCCCGGTTTTCTATCGCTGCTCGTCGCGGCAATCATCGCCGTTCCGGCATTGGCCCAACAACCGGATCAGCCAGCCGCCACACCTCCGGCAGCCGCGCACAAGCCGAGACCGAGAGACGCAGCGCCAAAGGCCGCTCCGGGGGCGGAGACAAAGCCGACCTTGCTTGGTCAATATGCTGCGTGGGGTGCCTATACGGCCTCTCCGGGCGGTAAAGAGATCTGTTTCGCGATCGCAAAGCCTACCACCGCCGAGACCAAACCGCCCAATCGGCCGCGCGACCAGCCTTACATATTCATTACCACCCGGCCCGCCGACAAGGTGACCAATGAGGTCTCCGTTGCGATCGGCTATCCCTTCAAACCCAGATCCGAGGCAAGCGCCCAGGTCGGCCCGACCACGTTTGCCCTCTACACCCAGGGCGATGGCGCCTGGATCAAGAACATCGCGGAAGAAGCTCACATGGTGGATGCCATGCGGCAAGGCGAAACGGCAGTGGTAAAGGGCGAATCATCGCACGGCACGCTCACTACCGACACGTATTCGCTCAAAGGCTTATCGGAGGCCCTCGACCGCGTCGCCAAAGCGTGCCAATAGCCACCGATAGCGCCGCAGAGTAGGCATAGCGCCCCGGAACCGGGGCAGCATCTCCCCGTTCTGTGACAAACTATCTATCATCGAGGCGAATGAGCGCCGTCCCTATCGGTTCGTCATGACAATCACCGCGACCGCGGCAGAGGCCAGTGTGCCCGCCGGTCTAATCGAGAAGCGCCCAATCGAGCGTTACGTGGCGCCTGCCAGGCCGTCACTCGTGGGTTATTCGCGCGCGGCGCTTGCCGAGACGCTCGCCAGCCTTGGCGTGGCCGAGCCGCAGCGCCGCATGCGGGTGCAGCAGATCTGGCGCTGGATCTATGTGCGCGGCGGCCGAAGCTTCGATCAGATGACGACCCTGTCGAAGGACTTGCGTGTCGCGCTCGAACGGCATTTCACGCTGGCACGCCCGGAAATCGCCGCCGAACAAATTTCGGTGGACGGTACGCGCAAATGGCTGCTGCGTTTGCCGGGCGAAATCCAAGACCGGCCGCACGAGATCGAGTGCGTCTACATACCCGACGCTGATCGAGGCACCTTGTGCATTTCAAGCCAGGTCGGCTGCACGTTAAACTGCAGCTTCTGTCATACAGGGACGCAACGCCTGGTCCGCAACCTCACCGCCGCGGAGATCGCGGGCCAGGTCGTGCTCGCGCGCGACCGACTCAATGATTGGCACCGGCAGGCCATGCCTGGTGCGGAGCCGGAGAAGCGGCTTGTCTCCAACATCGTCATGATGGGAATGGGTGAGCCGCTGTACAATTTCGATGCGGTACGTGATGGTCTCAACGTGGTCGCCGACGGCGACGGCTTAAGCCTTTCCAAACGGCGCATCACGCTTTCGACCTCGGGGGTCGTGCCCAACATCGCGCGCACCGGCGCCGAGATTGGCGTCATGCTGGCGGTCTCGCTGCACGCCGTCACCGACGCGGTGCGCAACGAGCTCGTTCCGCTCAATCGCAAATATCCGCTCGCCGATCTGCTCGATGCTTGCCGCAATTACCCGGGCCTGTCCAATGCCCGGCGTGTGACGTTCGAATACGTGATGCTCAAGGGCATCAACGATTCGCTCGCCGATGCGCGAGCGCTGGTGCGGCTGATCAAGGGCATTCCAGCCAAGATCAACCTCATTCCGTTCAACCCATGGCCGGGAAGCAAATACGAGTGCTCCGACTGGGCCCAGATCGAGAAATTTTCCGAAATCGTGTTCAACGCGGGTTATGCGTCACCGGTGCGCACACCGCGCGGCCGCGACATCCTCGCCGCCTGCGGCCAGCTCAAGAGCGCGAGCGAAAAGCTATCCGCCCGCGAACGCCTGGCGCTGCGCGCCATGGCGATGACGGATTGACGCGGATCGAAGGCAACCAATGGCCATCATCCTCCGCCTGTTCATGGTGATGCTCGCGTACGTCCTGGCCTGCATCGCCGCGTCGATCGTACTCACCGTCGGCACGCTTGCTCCGCAATGGGATCAGATAGCTCCGCAGGGACTCCCTGCGGCTTTGCTTTGGTCGGTGGTCGGTGTCGGCACCGCGATCATCGCCGTCGTAGCGGTACTGCCATCGTTTCTGGTGATCGCGCTTGCCGAGGGCTTTGCGTGGCGCTCCATCGTCTTTTATGGAGTGATTGGCGGCGTCTTGGCGCTGGCGCTCACTTACGGTATCGATTTCACCCGCTACGCTTATAAGGCCGGCAGCCTTCTCGCTCACGAACGCGAAGTGCTCGCCGCGTCCGGCATTGCGGGCGGACTCGTGTACTGGGCCTTCGCGGGCCGCAAGGCGGGTTTGTGGAAATGGTGATGCGCGCACCGAGGCTTGCGGACCGGATCGCATGAATCGCACAGGGCTGGCGATCGCGCTAGCTGCCGCCGTGGTGGTGGGCGTCCTGTTTGGCGTCTACCCGCGGTTCGACATCGCCATATCGGCGTTCTTCTACAATCGGCACACGGGCCTGTTCGTGCTCAACGCCCAACCGTGGGTAAATCATTCGCGCGCTGCGGCGCGGTGGCTCTCCGCGATCATCTTGGCGCCGGCCTGTCTCGCGATCATCGGCAAACTTTTTATGCCCGGCCGCCGCGTGCTCATCGGCGGCCGCGCCGCGATTTTATTGACAATCACGATGGCGCTCGGACCCGGCGTTCTGACCAATCTGGTTTTGAAGGACCATTGGGGGCGCGAGCGACCCATTGACGTGACCCAACTCGGCGGCACACACCGCTTCACGGCTTGGTGGGATCCGCGCGGCGACTGCCCGAGCAATTGTTCGTTCGTCGCCGGCGAGCCATCGGGGGCGTTCTGGACATTGGCGCCGGCAGCCCTGGCGCCGCCGCAATGGCGGTTGCTCGCCTACAGCGGGGCGCTTGTTTTTGGCGCCGCCATCGGCCTGCTCCGCATCGCCGGCGGCGGGCATTTTTTCAGCGACGTAGCTTTCGCCGGCGTTCTCACATTTCTCCTGGTCTGGGCGATGCACGGGATTCTCTTTCGCTGGCGAGCCACGCGTACGACCGATGACGCCGTGGAGGGCGTTCTGGCCCGCGCCGGCGAGGCCATGTACGCCGCGATTCGCGGGGCGGACGGACGTGCGGCGCGCGCGAAAGCAGCCGCTGCCTTCACGCCGGCCGCGCTGCCCGAACAGCTTGCCTCACTGCCGCATGTGCCTATAGTCCGCGCCAATTGCGGGGACACAGTCACCCCATAAGGATCTTTTCTGATGCCTCGGGACGCCAACAAGCGCGCGGTCAAGAAAGTCGTGCTTGCCTATTCGGGCGGACTCGACACCTCGATCATTCTCAAATGGCTGCAGACGACTTACGGCTGCGAGGTCGTGACCTTCACGGCCGATTTGGGCCAGGGCGAGGAGCTTGAACCGGCGCGGGCGAAAGCCCTGAATCTCGGCATCAAGCCGCACAACATCTTCATCGAGGATTTGCGCGAAGAATTCGTGCGAGACTACGTGTTTCCGATGTTCCGCGCCAACGCGCTATACGAGGGGCAGTATCTGCTCGGCACGTCCATCGCTCGGCCGCTGATCGCGAAGAAGCAAATCGAGATTGCCGAGAAGGTCGGCGCCGATGCCGTCGCCCACGGCGCCACCGGAAAGGGCAACGATCAAGTGCGGTTCGAGCTTTCGTATTATGCGCTTAAGCCCGACGTGAAGGTTGTTGCGCCGTGGCGCGAATGGGATTTCAAATCGCGCGAGCAGCTCATCGCTTTCGCCGAGCAAAACCAAATCCCGATCGCCAAGGACAAGCGCGGCGAAGCGCCGTTCTCGACCGATGCCAACCTGCTGCACACCTCATCCGAGGGAAAGGTGCTGGAGAACCCGGCCGAAGAGGTGCCGGATTACGTCTATTCGCGCACTGACGATCCGGGCGCGGCGCCGAACGAGCCGGACTACATCACGGTCGACTTCGAGCGCGGCGATGCGATCGCAATCAACGGCAAGAGACTCAAACCCGCCGACTTGCTGGCGCAGCTCAATGCGCTCGGCTGCCGCCACGGCATTGGCCGGCTCGATCTGGTGGAGAACCGTTTCGTCGGCATGAAGTCGCGCGGCATGTACGAGACGCCCGGCGGTACGATCCTTTATGCCGCGCACCGCGGCATCGAGCAGATCACGCTGGACCGCGGCGCCGCTCATCTCAAAGACGAGCTGATGCCGAAATATGCCGAGTTGATCTACAACGGCTTCTGGTTCTCGCCCGAGCGCGAAATGCTGCAGGCGGCGATCGACTTGAGCCAGAAGTTCGTCAGCGGAAGCGTGCGGCTCAAGCTCTCCAGGGGCAACGTCGGCGTAGTCGGCCGCGACAGCAAGTATTCACTCTACGATCAGGATCTGGTGACCTTCGAGGAAGGCAAGGTTGCGTACGACCAGCGCGACGCCGAGGGCTTCATCCGGCTCAACGCACTGCGGCTGCGGACGCTTGGGCAGCGGCGGCGCAAGCTCAAGCTCGACAAATAAACCGCTCGCATGGTCAGCGCAGATCGACAGTGACCTTGCGGTTCTCGCCGAGATTCGGCTTTTCGCCGGTCAGCCGCGCTTTCACGAACTCGAAGGCCGCGACGGCAGAGCTGGCTGGACCGTCCCATAACTCAGCAGTGAGCGGCGTGATTCGCAGAACGCAGACATTTTGATCGTCCGGTCCCTTCCACCACAGACTATCGCCGGAGCGCCAAATCTCGGCGGCCTTGACCGGATCACGCCGTATGTCCGCGCGCGCGGTGATCGACAGGTAAGCTTTTTCGCCGGCATCGAAGAGGGTCAGGCCGACAGCGTGTTCGGCCTCGATCTCATGCTCCTTGCCGCTGCGCACGTCCGTCACCACCCAAATCACGCCGGCCTCACGGTCCAGGCGCGGCTCGACCGGACGCGCACGCAAGCGGCCTCCGGATTGCGTGGTCAGCATGCAGACGCCAACCCGCTCGATAATGTCCCACACGCGCGTAAGATGATCCTGGTCCGTCATGCGGAGCTAACTCGCAACGCGACAGTTCAGTTGCACGGCGGCTTACCGTTACACCTGCCGCTCGACCAGGACGCGCTTGATGTCGGCGATCGCCTTGGCCGGGTTGAGATGCTTGGGGCAGGCCTTGGCGCAGTTCATGATGGTGTGGCAACGGTAAAGCCGGAACGGATCTTCCAGCCCGTCGAGGCGCTCGCCTGTCGCCTCGTCGCGCGAATCGATCAGCCAGCGCTGCGCCTGGAGCAGTGCCGCGGGACCGAGGAAGCGGTCGGAATTCCACCAATAGCTGGGGCAGGCCGTCGAGCAGCAGGCGCACAGAATGCACTCATAGAGCCCGTCGAGCTTCAACCTGTCTTCATGGCTCTGTTTCCATTCCTTGCGCGGCGTCGGCGACACCGTCTGCAGCCATGGCTCGATTGAGGCGTGCTGGGCATAGAAATTGGTGAGATCGGGAACAAGGTCCTTCACCACCGGCATGTGTGGCAGCGGATAGATGCGCACCGGTCCGTTCACATCGCTCATTGCCTTGATGCAGGCGAGCGTGTTGGTGCCGTCGATGTTCATCGAGCAGGAGCCGCAAATGCCCTCGCGGCAGGAGCGGCGGAAGGTCAGTGTCGCGTCGACGTTGTTCTTGAGCCAGATCAGGCCGTCGAGAATCATCGGGCCACAATCGCCGGTATCGACATAAAAGGTATCGATGCGCGGATTGCGGCCATCCTCGGGATTCCAGCGATAAACGCGGTATTCGCGCTCACCTTTGGCCTTGACCGGATGCGGCCAGGTCTTGCCTTGTTCGATTTTGGAGTTTTTCGGCAGTGTGAGCTGGACCATTCCGAATTGCCTTTGTCAGTTACGACCCGAGGAAGCTCAATACACTCGCGCTTTCGGCTCGATGTATGAAACCTCGTTGGTCAGCGTATAGGTGTGCACCGGCCGGTAATCGATGGCGACCTTCCCGGTTTCGATGTCGAGCCAGCTCAGAGTGTGTTTCATCCACTCCTTGTCGTCGCGATCGGGGAAATCCTCGCGCGCGTGCGCGCCCCGGCTCTCGGTGCGATTGACCGCCGCGTCCATGGTGACGACGGCCTGCTCGATCAGGTTGGCGAATTCAAGCGTCTCGACCAGATCGGAATTCCAGATCAGCGAACGGTCGCTGACGCGGATGTCGCCTAATCCGACATAAACCTCATGGATGAGCTTTGAGCCTTCCTGCAGTACCTCGCCGGTGCGGAACACGGCGCAGTTATTCTGCATCACGTGCTGCATTTTGGCGCGCAACCGCGCGGTCGGCGTGCCGCCGGACGCATTGCGGAACCGATCGAGACGGGACAGCGGCCGCTCGGTGGACTCCTTGGGCAGTTCCGGCTGCTTATCGTTCGGGGTCAGAATTTCGGCGCAGCGCAATGCCGCCGCCCGCCCGAACACGACGAGGTCGATCAGCGAGTTCGAGCCGAGGCGGTTGGCGCCGTGAACCGAGACGCATGCCGCCTCGCCCAGCGCCATCATGCCCGGCACCACGTGGTCGGGATTGCCGCCGCGCTTGGTCATCGCCTCGCCGTGATAATTCGTGGCGATACCGCCCATATTGTAATGCACGGTCGGCACGATGGGCACCGGTTCGCGGGTGAGATCGACGCCGGCGAAGATGCGTGCGGATTCGGTGATTCCCGGCAGCCGTTCGGCCAGGATTTTCGGATCAAGATGATCGAGATGCAGGAAGATGTGGTCCTTCTTCGGACCGACGCCGCGGCCTTCGCGAATCTCGATCGTCATGGCGCGGGAGACCACGTCGCGGGAGGCAAGATCCTTGGCGGATGGCGCGTAGCGCTCCATGAAGCGCTCGCCTTCGGAATTGACCAGGTAGGCGCCTTCGCCGCGCGCCCCCTCGGTGATGAGCACGCCCGCGCCATAGACGCCGGTCGGATGGAACTGGACGAATTCCATATCTTGCAGCGGCAATCCGGCACGCAGCACCATGGCGTTGCCGTCGCCGGTCTGGGTATGCGCCCCGGTGCACGACGCATAGCTGCGGCCATAGCCGCCGGTCGCCAGCACGGTCATCTGCGCCGAGAACCGATGGATCGATCCGTCATCGAGATTGAGGGCGACCACGCCACGGCAGCGGCCGTCCTCGTCCATGATCAGGTCGATCGCGAAATATTCGATAAAAAATTCGGCCGAATGGCGCAGCGCCTGGCCGTACATCGTATGCAGCATGGCATGGCCGGTGCGGTCCGCGGCCGCGCAGGTCCGTTGCGCGGTGCCCTTGCCATAATGGGTGGTCATGCCGCCGAACGGGCGCTGATAGATTTTACCGTCCTCTTCACGCCGCGAAAACGGCAAGCCCCAATGTTCCAGCTCGTAGACCGCCTCGGGCGCGCTGCGGCATAGATATTCGATCGCGTCCTGGTCGCCGAGCCAATCGGAACCCTTGACGGTGTCGTACATGTGCCAGCGCCAATCGTCCTCGCCCATATTGCCGAGCGCGGCGGCAATGCCGCCCTGCGCCGCCACGGTGTGCGAGCGGGTCGGGAATACCTTCGTGATGCAGGCGGTCCGCAATCCGGCTTCGCTGCAACCCACCACGGCGCGCAGCCCGGAGCCGCCGGCGCCAACCACGACGACGTCGTAGATATGATCTTCGATCGGGTAGGCGCGACCGTTGATGGCTGGAGAAGCCGCGCCGTTGTGAGATCCGTTGTCCGCCATGCTCTAAAGTCCGAAGGAAAGTTTGAGAATGCCGTAGATCGCAGTCAGTCCAACGACGGCGACGAAGAAGTTGTTGGCGATGATCAGCCCGAGCTTGGCGACGTCATCATGTACGTAATCCTCGATGATCACCTGCATGCCTATTCTCATATGGACCATGATCGAGATAATGAACAACAGCATGATGATCGCAACGGGCGCGGAACCCAGAATTTGCGCCACCGCCGGCTGGTTGCGACCGAGCAGCATGATGATGATGACGATCGCCAAGCAGGTCAGCGGAACATTGGCAACCGCGGTGACGCGCTGCACCCAGAAATGCCCGGTGCCGGACCGTGCCGCGCCGAAACCGCGCACGCGCGCCAGCGGCGTACGAATATGCTTGGGCGCGATCATTGCGTGCCTCCCATTGCCAAAAGGCCGATGATCCACAGAATAATCGTGATGGCGATCGAACCGACAAGGTTGGCGGCGGCGAGCCACTCGCGCTCGTTCGGTCCAAAACCGCGGCCGGTGTCCCAGATCAGGTGCCGTATTCCGCCAAGCATGTGATGGATTACCGACCACGTGTAACCGAACAGGATGATGCGGCCGATCCAGGAGTTGGCGAATGATCCGAACGTGGCATAGGCATTCGGTCCTGCCGCAGCATTGAACCACCAAGCCAGAATTATCGTCCCGAAATAATTGGCAGCGCCGGTGATCCGATGCACGATCGACATCATCATCGTCAGCATCGGCCGATAGATCTGCAGGTGCGGCGAGAGCGGGCGCTCGACCGACCGCGGTGCTTCGAACGAATGTGTTTCGGCCATTGATCTTCGTTCCGTGGCGCGCGCGAATCGCCAATGCCGGCATCACGCGTTGCGCGTTCCTATCGAATTCGCGTGCCTGCGGCAATCGGCGGACGGCGCGCGCACGGCCGGCGCTTTACGCCGCTCATTTCGCACTAGGCGAAAGATGATTTGTCCTTTATTCTTTTGCAATCGGCATTTTGTGAAGCCTGACTTCGCGAAATCCGAAGGCTCTAGGAGTGTCGTGCGGTTCGACCTCGCCGATCTCAGCCTGTTCCGTCACATTGTCGAGGCGGGCAGCATCACCCGCGGCGCCGAACGCGCGCATCTCGCTCTCGCCGCCGCCTCGACGCGCGTCCGCAACATGGAGGACACGCTGGGCGTCATGCTGCTCACGCGCGGACGCCAAGGCGTTGCCCCGACCCAGGCCGGCCGCACCTTGTTGCAGCATGCACGCGCGATCCTGCGCCAAGCGGAACGCCTGCACGAAGACCTCGGGGCCTTTGGCGGCGGCCTGGCCGGTCAAGTGCGCGTACTGTCGAACACCAATGCGCTGACCGAGTTTCTGCCGGAAGCCCTGAGTTCGTTCTTGTCCACGCATTCGAATGTCAGCATCGACCTCGAAGAGCGTTTGAGCGACGAAATCGTCGGCTTGATCGCCGAAGGCGTCGCCGACATTGGGATCGTCGCCGGGACGGTCGACGCCGGCGGGCTCGCGACCTATCCGTTTCGTCGCGATCGCTTCGTGCTCGTCGTGGCGCGCGATCATCCGCTGGCAAAACACGCCGAGATCGGGTTCCCGGACGTGCTCGATCATGATTTCGTCGGGCTGGACCGCGCCAGCGCGCTGCAACGTTTTCTCGCCAGCAAGGCGGTCCGCATCGGCCGGCCGTTACGGCTGCGCGTGCAATTGCGCAGTTTCGATGGCGTGTGCCGGCTGGTAGAATGCAGAGTGGGCATCGGCATCGTGCCGGAGACCACCGCGCGACGCGTGCAAAAAACCATGGCGATCGCCATCGTGCCGCTCACCGACTCATGGGCGGTGCGTGAACTGACGATCTGCATCCGGAGCATGAAGGAACTGCCGCTGTTCGCGCGGCAATTGGTGGAGCATCTGCGGGCCCCGCAGTGATCCAATGGTATCAGCCCCAAGCACGATCGCGGCGGGGCTGATCGGTGATCGAAGAACCCGGAGTTATCACATGGCGCAGAAACTTACCGGCAAGGCCCGCAAGGCTGCACTCGGCCGTCTCAAGGGTTGGAGCGAGGTCGGCGGCCGCGACGCCATCGGCAGGAAATTCGTTTTTGCCGATTTCAATGCCGCGTTCGGCTTCATGACACGCGCCGCCCTGGTGGCGGAAAAGCTCGACCATCATCCCGAATGGTTCAACGTCTACAAAACCGTCGAGGTGACGCTTTCCACCCACGATGCCGGTGGCGTGACCGAGCGCGATATCCAGCTCGCCGAAGCCATGGACAAAATCGCGGGCTAGTGTGGCTTTGGTTCAGAAGTCTGCATACCGAGCCCCGCCGTAACAATAATGCCGCCTTCTGAACCGCCACACGAGGCGTCGCCTTGCGGCTGCCGGCATTCGCGGCCATTTATTCGGATACGCGACGATATCCGGTCGAGGACACGTCGGCCGGCTTAGGAGGGGCAAATGTGGTCTTGGCAGCAGGCCGCATCCTGGCAGGAATTCGCGGCGCTTTCGCGCCGCATGGTGGCCAACGAACAGAGCTTGCGGCGCAGGTTCTGGCGAAAAATGCTGCGCGAGGCCGCGAGCCTGCCGTTCGCCGAGCAACTGCTCACCGCCTATTATTGCGCGTTCGACCGGAATACGCCGCTCTACGTCAAGGCCGTCTTGGTCGGCGCGATCGTTTACTTCGTCGTGCCGGACCGGTTCATTCCCAAATACGTGTCTCTGATCGGATTTGCGGACAACGCGGCGATGCTTGCCACGGCTTTCAAGGCCGTCGCTTCCCACATCAAGCGCGAGCATCGGGAGGCGGCGCAGCGAACGCTGGCGCGGCTGTGCCGATAAACGCTCGAAGCTAAACGGCGGGGAAGCCGTGGTAGGGGCGCGATCACTTTCGCCCGCTGCGCGGAAGAGGCAGCAGCATCGGGACGCGCCGGCGGTAGGCGTCGTAGGCTCCGGCGCCAAGTTCGGCGGCCAGGAAGCGTTCTTCCATCCGCGCTTTGAGCCAAAATCCGAACGAGACCAGCGCCGCGCCGGCAAGCCCGCTGATGGTCGCCTGCGCGACGGCGCTCGCGAACAGTGCCAGGATCAATCCGGTGTAGATCGGATGGCGCACCCAGGCATAGGGCCCGGTATCGACGACACGATGCCCTTCCTTGGCCGTGATCGTGCCCGACCATAAGCGCCCAAGGTGAATGCGCGCCCACCAGGTGAACAACAGTCCGGCCGCGGTCAGGCCCGCGCGCGCGTAGGCGCCGTCAAAGCTGACGTGCCAAAGCTGCCGCATGTCCAATCCGCGCGCCGCCCAGGGCGACAACAGCACCGCGCCCGCCAGAATGGCGACCCGATAGATAAGCGTCTCCACTGTGAGGAGTCGCTTTTCGGGGCGGCTGGCCCACACCGCCGCCGCGATCCAGCTGACCAGCCAGGCGATCCAGAGCACGGCGAACAACAAGCGCGGGCGAATAATCATGCCAGTGTTCCCTGTTGCGATCGCGCCGTGCATGGCTCTGGCGTTGCCGCTGCGTTCCACGCCAGCGTCATATAGGGCGCGGCGGCCGAACCGAAACGAAGCGAGCCCTGTGCGGCTGGCACGCTGCGAGCGCACCCGAAGGGTTGCGGCGTTGCGGGGCATTGAAAGAATGCATGATCAATACAGATCATCGCGATCAGATCATTTGGCTTTGCAGATCGGCCGCCAGCGTTCGCAGCTTGGGCAGCAACACTCTGCGCATGGTGTCGAGAGTGACGCGGTTGCTGTGCGTGCCGATGTTAAGGGATGCGATCACGCGTCCGTCCAGCCGGCGCAGCGGCACGGAAATCGAGCAGAAGCCGAACTCGGCTTCCTGGTCGACGAGCGAGTAGCCGTCCCCGCGTGTCTTGTGGATCGCGCGTCGCAATTCGGCGCGATCCACGACCGTCGCGCTGGTCAACTTTTCCGGCTCGATCCGTCGCAACAGCCGATCAAGCTCGCGGTCGTCGAGGGCCGCCAGCAGGACGCGGCCGAGCGAGCTTGAGACGGCCGGCAGGCGGAAACCAATCTGCGCGCTCACGTTGACGACGCGGTTCGGCGAAGCGTGCGCGATCATGATCACGTCGCCGCCGTCGAGCACGGCGGCCGAACAAGCTTCATCGACCTCGGCAGCCATGCGTTCGACGGCCGGCTGCAGAATGTCGGAAATGGAATTCGACATCAGATAGGCGCTCGCCAGCGTGAGGATGCGAGGGCGCAGCCGGAACACTCGGCCGTCCGTTTCGGCAAAGCCCAGATGTATCAACGTATGCAACGTCCGGCGCACCGAAGCGCGCGGCAGGTCGACGAGTTTGGCGATATCGCTGAGGGTCAGCTGTCGCCGGTCGTGATTGAATGCCTGGATGATTCGAAGAGCGCGCGCGAGCGCCTCAAGAAAGTCTGGCCCGCCGGTCTCGGCCACACGCCGTTCCGTCCTGCTTCGCTTCACCCGCGGCATTTGTGCGTATCCTTTGCGATCGTCGACATGCGGCGCCGAAACGCCGCCTTGTCGAGCGGCAGCCGGTTTGATAATATCATGCGAACATATGTTCGGTCTACGAACATGGAGGTGCCGATGCTGAGCGCGGAACAGAATGACCTCATTACCCGCACCAATCCCGGCACCACCGCCGGAAATCTGATGCGGCGTTACTGGCAGCCTGCGGCGTTGATCGACGAGCTTTCGGGCAACCGGCCGGTCAAGCCCGTGCGGCTTCTGGGTGAAGACCTGGTTGCCTTCAAGGACGGCAAGGGCCGCTACGGGCTGATCGGCCGTCATTGTCCGCATCGCGGTACCGACCTGGCCTACGGGCGGCTCGAGGACGGCGGCCTGCGCTGCGCCTTTCACGGCTGGCTGTTCGATATCGGCGGCAAATGCCTGCAAACGCCCGCCGAGCCCGACAACAGCAAGATGAGCGCCAACGTCAAACAGAAATCCTATCCGGTAGTCGAAAAGAGCGGCATCCTGTGGGCCTATCTGGGGGCGGGCGAACCGCCGGCCTTTCCGCATTTCGATTGCTTCGTCGCACCGGGAACGCACACTTTCGCCTTCAAGGGCATGATTGATTGCAACTGGCTGCAATCGGTCGAAGTCGGCATCGATCCCGTGCACACCTCGTTCCTGCATCGTTTCTTCGAGGACGAGGATCCGGACAAAGGCTACGGCAGGATGTTCCGCGACACGTCCAAGGACTCGGACATGCCAATGACTAAGATCATGCGCGAATTTCCGCGGCCGCGCATCGAGGTCGAGCCGACCAATTACGGCTTCCGGCTGGCGACGCTGCGCGAGATCGGCAATGACGCGGCCCACATCCGCGTCACCAATCTGATTTTCCCCAATGCCTTCATCATTCCGATGAGCCGCGAGATGACCATCGCGCAGTGGCACGTGCCGATTGACGACGTAAAACACTATTGGTACGCGATATTTACGTCGTTCGGGGCGGCCGTAGACAAGGACAAGATGCGCAACCAGCGCCTCGAACTATATGAGCTGCCGGACTACATTCCGCGCAAGAACAAGAGCAACGATTACGGCTTCGATGCGCACGAGCAGGCGCACACGACCTATACCGGCATGGGCGCCGACATCAATGTGCATGACCAGTGGGCTTGCGAGTCGATGGGTCGAATACAGGATCGCAGCCAGGAGCATCTCGGCACGTCGGACAAGGCGATAGCCGCATATCGGCGGCTCCTGCGCCGCGCGCTCGACCAGTCGGGCAAGGGCGAGCACCCGATCATGGTGCTCGATCCCGCGGCCGCGCAGACGATCACCGGCCCGGCCTGCGTCGACGGCATCGGTCCGGCCGGCGATTGGCAGGGCTACTGGCAGCGCACCGACGCGGCACGGCACGAGACGAAAAGCTGGACGAATGGGCATTGAGCTCGTCATCCCGGGACGCGCCCAACGGGTCCGGCCCGAAGTGGCCGGCCCGATGACAAGCCCCGGCGCGGACCCGGAATCCATAATCCCGATCTGCGAGTATGGATTCCGGATTCGCGGGCTTGCGCCCGCGCTCCGGACTGACGGCGTGTGATGCCGCCGCGCCCGGCCGTTGCCGCCAACAAAAACTTCGTCGAGCGCCATGGGCTGTGGACCGACGAGCAAGCCCGCGCCGCCAATGCGGTCGCGCACGCGATCAAAAAACACAATCTGGAATTGGTTCGGTTTTCCTTCGCCGACCAGCATGGCGTGCTGCGCGGCAAGACCGTGGTGGCCGATGACGCCCCGGCGCTGATGCGCTCGGGCGTCACCATGACGACGACGCTGCTCGCCAAGGACACCGCGCACAAGACCGCCTTTCCGGTGTTCATGCCCGGCGGCGGCTTGGGCATGGCCGAAATGCAAGGCGGCGGCGATTTCGTCATGGTGCCCGACCCGGCGACATTCCGCGTGCTGCCGTGGCCGGCAAGTAACGGCGTGCCGAACACCGGCTGGGTGCTGTGCGACATCTATTTCACCAACGGCAAGCCGGTGCCGTTCTCGACGCGGCAGATCCTGCGCGACGCGCTCAAACGGCTCCAGCACCAGGGATACGATTTCCTTGCCGGGCTCGAGGTGGAGTTTCATTTGTTCAAGCTGGAGAACCCGCGGCTCGCGCCGGCCGACGCCACCTGGCCCCCGGCCGCCCCGGAGGTGAGCCTGCTCAATCAGGGTTATCAGTATCTGACCGAGAGCCGCTTCGATCAGCTCGATGCGGCGATCGAACCGATCCGCCGCGGCATCGCTGCACTTGGCCTGCCACTGCGCTCAATCGAAATCGAGCTTGGCCCCAGCCAATGCGAATTCACATTTCGCCCGCAACGCGGCCTCGACGCCGCCGACGCGGCGATACTGTTGCGGGCCGCCACCAAGCAGATCGCGCGGCGCAACGGCCTGCTTGCCAGCTTCATGTGCCGGCCGGGCCTGCCCAACCTGTTTTCCTCGGGCTGGCATCTGCACATGTCGCTGATCGAGGCGAGACGGCGGATCAACGCGTTCGCCGGCACCGACCGCGACGGCTTGTCGCGCACCGGGGTGTATTTTCTCGGCGGGCTTCTGGCGCACGCGCACGCCGCCGCCGCGTTCTCCACGCCGACGATCAACGGCTACAGGCGTTACCGTGCCTATGCGCTGGCGCCGGACCGCGCCATCTGGGCGCGCGACAATCGCGGCGTCATGGTCCGCCTGCTCGGCGCGCCCGGCGATGTGTCGACGCATCTGGAAAACCGCGTCGGCGAGCCCGCCGCCAATCCTTATTTGTACATGGCCTCGCAGATCCATGCCGGCCTCGACGGCATCGCGCAGCGCCGCGATCCCGGTCCGTCCGCCGACACACCCTATGAGACCAAGGCGGCGATGCTGCCGAAAGATTTGAGCGAGGCGCTCGCCGCGTTGCGCAAGAGCGAAATGTACCGCAAGGCGCTCGGCGAAAGTTTCGTCGACTACTATGCGCGCCTGAAAGAGGCCGAGCTTGCGCGCTTCCAGGCGGAAGCCGGCGGCAAGACAACGAACGATGTTACGGCGTGGGAGCATAAAGAATATTTCGATTTGTTCTGAACGTTTGTTCATCGTGGTGCGCAAACGCCCGCTGTTAATCACGTCCCCGCCTTGTCTCCGCATTACATTGCGTTACCCTATGGGCCCCCGGGACGAGTGATTCGTCTTGGCACAAGGAGGACTGCAATGGCGACGAAGCTCGCACTCATACTCGCTGCCGGCATCGCGATGGTCGCGATGACCTTTTCGGCGCAAGCCATGCCGATGGCGCCCGCCCCACAGGGTTATTCCAGTCACGTCATCCACGTAGCGGGACATTGCGGGTGGCACCGCCATCGCAATCGCCGGGGCCGTTGCGTCCATAACTAACGGCTCGCGCCGATCAACGCTTGGAAGCTGCGACGCTGGCGCCACCGCGCCAGCGTTATTTTTTGTTCTGCTCTGCGCACGCGGCAAGAGGTGAAAACGCTTCTCGTTCTCGCGGTTTTTTCTTCCCTCTCCCACAAGGGTAGAGGGGGAGGTGATTGCTCCGCGCAATCGTCTGCATTCTCGCGCCGCGAATTTTTGTTTCGCGCCGAGTTTTGAGCCAACGATATCAAACAACCTTCGCCGCAATTTCCGATCTTCGTCAGATCAATCCCGGCAGTGGAGCCGCCGAACTCATCACGATCGGGCACGGCGAACCTTCGTTCCCTCCCCCACAAGGGGGAGTGGAAAACAATCCGACTCGCTTGCCGCTCCCGAGTTTCACTTCATTCAACCCGGGCTACAAATTCTTTCCAACTCGCTTCCGGCAATAAAAGGAGGCAGAACGCCGAGAGACGTTATTCCTTAAAACCGCTTGCCTTTCGGCAAGCGCGCGGTTTGCAATCCGCGCTCGCCTCTCGCCGTTCCACTGCGGCTCTTGCCAAGGGGACTTTCGTCGCCCCAGGCTCAGTCCCAGACCACGCTTCCGGAGACATAGTGGAGCGGATTTAAAATTCGCTACCACCCAGTCGCGAATTCCAGTAGCGAATGTCAAATCCAAAGCTCCACTACCAGTTATATTTTCTAGTGGTCCTTTGATTCTAACATTCGCATGATAGAGCACTGAAACGGGATGCGAATGTTAGAATCGGACCACTAGGCGTTCTCGGTCGACGTGCTTATGAATTTGGCGCCGACGTCCTGACCCTGCCGCCAGACGACCTTATAGGTGCCGTCGCGTGCGGCTCCG
>JBOHIU010000027.1:0-6364 GCA_050725855.1 Xanthobacteraceae bacterium
GCTGGTCCCCATCCTCCACTATGACGGCACGCCCATCACCGCCCGCTTCATCGCCAGCGAGATCGCCCGGCGGATGGACGCCGGGGCCGGGGCCGCCGCCGCCATCGAGGCCGCCGAATGACCTACATCACCAAGCCGCGCCTGCATCACCCGGACCTGAAGGAGAACGCGCTCGGCTTCACCCGCCGCGACTACGAAGGCTCGGTCTCGATGCTTTGCGCCGGCTGCGGCCACGACTCGATCAGCGCCTCGATCATCCAGGCCTGCTACGAGCTCGACCTGCCGCCGCACCGCATCGCCAAGCTCTCCGGCATCGGCTGCTCATCAAAGACCCCGGACTATTTCGTCGGCGCTGCGCACGGTTTCAACACCGTGCACGGACGAATGCCCTCGGTGCTGACGGGCGCCAATCTCGCCAACAAGGATCTGATCTACCTCGGCGTCTCCGGCGACGGCGACAGCGCGTCGATCGGGCTCGGCCAGTTCGCGCACTGCCTGCGGCGCGGCGTCAACATGGTTTACATCGTCGAGAACAACGGCGTGTACGGCCTGACCAAAGGCCAGTTTTCCGCCACCGCCGACCGCGGCTCGAAATCCAAGCGCGGCGTGGTCAATTCGGACAGCGCCATCGACATGGTCGGCATCGCGCTGCAGCTTGGCGCGAGCTTCGTCGCGCGCTCGTTCTCCGGCGACAAGAAACAGCTGACGCCGCTGATCAAGGCCGCGATCGAGCACCAGGGCGCCGCCTTCATCGACGTGATCTCGCCCTGCGTCGCGTTCAACAACCACGCCGGCTCGACCAAGAGCTTCGATTACGTGCGCGAGCATAACGAGGCGGTGAACTTCCTCGACGTCATCACCGGCCGGGCGCCGATCCACGTCGACTACGCGCCGGGCACGGTGGAGATGGTCGAGCAGCACGACGGCACCATCCTGGCGCTGCGCAAGCTGAACTCCGAGTACGACGTGCATGACCGCGAAGCGGCCATGAGCTTCCTGCATCACCATGCCGCCAAGGGGCAGATCGTCACCGGGCTCCTCTACGTCGAACAGGACCCGGAAGACCTGCACACGCACCTCGACACCGTCGAAGCCCCGCTCAATACGCTCGGCGAGAAGGAGCTGTGCCCCGGCTCGGCGGCGCTGGACAAGATCAACGCCGGCTTGCGATAAGTGTTTATCGTCGATCTCTCCCCAGCGGGGAGAGCTGAACGAATAGCGCGCCAACGGTAACTACTCCTCCGGCGCCTCCTCGATCGGATCGTAGCGCGCTGTGTCGAGGCCGAGCAGATTCCACGATTGTTGCATGTGCGGCGGCAACGGCGCGCTGATGTCGATCACGCCGCAGCGCGGATGCGGGACCGCGATGCGGCGCGCGAGCAAATGCAATTTGTTCTGCATGCCGCCAGGCAGTTCCCAATTCTCGCGCGCAAAATATTTCGGATCGCCGACGATCGGATGGCCGATGTGAGCCATGTGGGCGCGGAGCTGATGAGTGCGGCCGGTGACGGGTTTGAGCGAAATCCAGGACAGAAGTGGCCCCGACGTCTCCACCACCGCGTAATAAGTAACCGCGTGACTGGCGCCCTTCTCGCCGTGGCGTGCGATGCGCATGAACGATTCGTCCTCGTGTTCTTCCTTGGCGAGAAAGGTCGAGACACGGCCTTGTTGCACCTTGGGAACGCCCGCCACCAAGGCCCAATACACCTTGCGTGCCGAGCGCGAGCGGAAAGTCTTTGCCAGCGCCGCGGCGGCAAAGCGCGTCTTGGCGACCAGCAGACAGCCGGCGGTGTCCTTGTCGAGCCGGTGAACCAGCCGCGGCCGCTGGCCGTGGGCATCGCGCAACACCTCCAGCAAGCCGTCAAGATGGCGCACGGTGCCGGAGCCGCCTTGGACCGCAAGCCCCATCGGCTTGTTAAACACCAGCACGTCGGCGTCTTCGTAGAGCGTGATCGACTTGAGAAACGCGCGGGTATTTTGGTCCGCTTCGCCGCCGGCCGCACCCGGCTTCGGCTGATCGAGCCGCAGCGGCGGAATGCGCACGCTCTGCCCTTTCTCCAGACGATTCTTCGGCTGCGTGCGCTTACCGTCAACGCGTACCTCGCCTTTGCGGATGACGCGCTGGATGTGGGAAAAACTCAACCCCGGAAACCGCGCTTCCAGAAAACGATCGACCCGCATGCCCGATTCGTCCGCCGTCACGAGCACCGCTTGGACGCCAGCATTCACCCTCTCCCCTTGCGAAAGAGAATGGTCGCTCCGAGCGGAGCGAGGGGCGACCGGGTGAGGGGTAGCTTTTGCGCCATACCCCTCACCCGGCTTTCGCCCGGCCGGCGCGAAACGCCGGCCCAAGTGGCGCTCGCCACCCTCTCCCGCAAGGGGAGAGGGTTTACGCCGCATCTTCCGGTGCTGGGACTGATGCCGCGGCCCGGCGATCTGCTTGGCGCCACCGGGCTGGCGCGGTCCATTTCTGCTCTTCATAAGAATTCGCCATTCAGAGAACGTCGCTTTTCCCAACATTGCAAGACTCGCACAATGTTTGGGTTCTGCCACTGGCTTCGGCCCCGCCATCAGAAACGCCGATTGCGTGAAGTGTGAAAGACCGCAACGATTCTGATTGTGTCGTCACGAATCCGGCGAATGACAATGTAAGGCAGACCGCTGACCGAAAGAAGTCTAACTCCGCCTGGACCAGAGCGGCCCGAAAATGGAAAGCTCTTAAGTCGCTCGGTCGCCTGCCTGATACGTGCGACAACGTGGTTGGCAGCATCCGGATTGTCCCTGGCAATGTAGCTGCGGATGGCCTCCAAATCTTTGAGCGCGTTCCGGTGGTAAACGATTCTTGTCACCTGGTCCCCGCGAAAAAGGCTTCCCCCTCCTCCTCGGTCGCAATGTCGTCTTCCGCCAATCGTCGCTCGATCTCTGCAATCTGTTCGGTTGTCAGTTCGATGTCCTCATCGTGATCGAGGAAATCCAAGAGCAAGACCGGCGGTTTGCTGACGTTCCTCTGGCAATTGCCGCAGCCGGCTTATCGCCTCATCCAATTGCTTTATCACCATTGATCCGACCTCCATCGCGGGATGTATCATATAATCAACTCTTTCGTTCGCCAATCCGCTCCCGCCGCAGCTTCGCCCAGTAGTCCAGACGCTTTCTGATCTCGCGCTCGAATCCGCGCTCTGGCGGATCGTAGAACGTCCGACGTCCGAGTTTCTCCGGGAAATAGTCCTGACCGGAGAACGCCTCCTCGGTATCGTGGTCGTATTCGTAGCCCGATCCATAGCCCTCGGTTTTCATCAGCTTGGTCGGCGCATTGAGAATGTGCTTGGGCGGCAACAGCGAGCCGGCCTCCTTGGCGACCCGCTTGGCTTCACCAAACGCCGCATAGGCCGCGTTCGATTTGGGCGCGGTCGCCACGTAGATCACCGCCTCGGCAATCGCGAGTTCGCCTTCCGGCGAGCCGAGAAAATCGTACGCGTCCTTGGCCGCATTGGCGACGATCAGCGCCTGCGGATCGGCGAGCCCGACATCCTCCACCGCCATGCGCACGATGCGGCGCGCGAGATAAAGCGGGTCCTCGCCGGCATCGAGCATGCGCGCCAAGTAATACAGCGCGGCGTCGGGATCGGAGCCGCGCACCGATTTGTGCAGCGCGCTGATGAGATTGTAGTGGCCGTCCTGCGACTTGTCGTAGATCGGCGCGCGCCGCTGCACCACCTCCTGCAGGGCGGCCGCATCGAACGTCTCACCCGCGCGCGCGGCGCGCCACACCTCCTCGGCCAGCGTGAGCGCGGCGCGGCCGTCGCCGTCGGCCATGCGGATCAGAGAGGCGCGCGCCTCGGCGTCGAGCGCCAATTTCCTGCTCTCGATCGCTTCCGCACGGATAAGCAGCTTCTCAAGCGCCGCCGGGTCGAGCGATTTGAAGACCAGAACGCGTGCGCGCGACAAGAGCGGCGCGATCAGTTCGAAGGAGGGATTTTCCGTCGTGGCGCCAATGAGCACGATGGTGCCGTCTTCCATCACCGGCAGAAAGGAATCCTGCTGGGCGCGGTTGAAGCGGTGAATCTCGTCGACGAAGAGCAGCGTCCCCTGCCCGGTCTCGCGCCGGGCGCGGGCCGCGTCGAACACCTTTTTCAGATCGGCGACGCCGGAAAAGATGGCCGAAGTCTGCTCGAAATAAAGCTCGGTCGCGTGCGCCAGGAGCCGCGCCACGGTGGTCTTGCCGGTGCCCGGCGGTCCCCAGAAGACGAGCGAGCCGAACGAGCGCGTCTCCAGCATGCGGGTGAGCGCACCATCAGGCCCGAGCAGGTGATCCTGCCCGACCACCTCGGCGAGTACTTGCGGCCGCAGCTTGTCGGCCAGCGGCCGCGGCGCATCGCGATCGAGGCCGGCGGCGGCGAAGAGATTGTGTTGGGCAGCCCGTTTGGCCATTACGGCAAAAATGGGCGATACGCCGATCGGGCGCAAGACTTTTGGATTTACGCGCGGCGTGACGCTTGCTCCTCCTTCTCCCCGCTGTGCGGGGAGAAGGTCGGGATGAGGGGCGCTTCCGTTTGGCTCAGAATCGCGGGAACGCCCCCTCACCCGACGCGCTTCGCGCGTCGACCTCTCCCCGCGCGCGGGGAGAGGCGAATACTAGCCGCTGAACATCACCGAAATCTGCTGATTGCCGCGGCGTATGGTGATGCGCCATGACCGGCTGCCGGAATTGGCGATGCGCTCGAGGTCGGCCGACCGCTCGATCTTGTGGTTATTGACCGATACTACAATGTCGCCGCGATGGAAGCCGATCGATTGCGCGGTCGAGCCGTCCGCCACACTGGTCACGACCACGCCCTCGGCCTGCGGATCGAGCCGCAGCTCGTCGGCCAGCGCCGGCGACAGGTTCGCCACCGTGGCGCCCCGGAACGGCGATGCCGACCGAAGCTCCACTTCGTTGCGCGGCAATTCCGGAAGCGGTTGCAGCGCCACCGGCACGACCATATCGCGGCCCTGGCGAACGATTCCGATCTGCGCGGTGCCGCCGAGGGGCTTGGTGGCGAAGCGATAGTCGAACGCATTGGGATCCTCGACCGGGATGCCATCGACGCTGACGATCAGATCGCCGACCTTGATGCCGCCGCGTGCGGCGGGGCCGTCGGTGGCGACGCTCGCCACCAGCGCCCCGGTCGGTATTTTCAAGCCGAGACTATCGGCGATACCGGGCGTGACTTCCTGCAGCTTGGCGCCAAACCATGGCCGCCTGACCTCCTTGTTGCCGCTCTCCGCCGACGCGACGACGACGCGCACCAGGTTCGCCGGGATGGCGAAGCCGATGCCCTCGGAGCCGCCCGAGGAAGAGGCGATCGCGCTGTTGATGCCGACCAGGCGACCGTTCATGTCGACCAGCGCGCCGCCGGAATTGCCTGGATTGATCGCCGCATCGGTCTGGATGAAGAACTGATAATCGGAGGTGCCGACCTGGGTGCGCGCCAGCGCCGAAACGATGCCGTGGGTCACCGTCTGGCCGACGCCGAACGGATCGCCGATCGCCAGCACCACGTCGCCGACCTGAAGCTTGTCGGAATCGTCGAACGTCAGCGTGGGAAACCGCTCATGCGCGCCCTTGATGCGCAACACCGCAAGATCGCTGCGCTCATCCTTGAGCACGACGTCGGCATCGAATTCGCGCTTATCGGACAGCGCGACCTTCACCTGGCTGGCGCCGCGGATGACGTGGAAATTGGTGACGACCAGGCCGGACGGATCGACGATCACGCCGGAGCCCAGCGAGCGCTCCACCTGCCGGCCCGGATTGCCGCCGAAGAACTGGCGAAAGAACGGATCGGTCAGAAATGGGTTCTGATTTTGGACGACATGCTGGGCGTAGACATTGACGACCGCGGGCGCGACCCGCTTCACAATCGGAGCGAACGAATATTGCAGCTGGGCGAGTGACGTCGGCACCTGCCGATCCTGCGCCGCCGCGATCGTCAAGGATGCAGGAAGCAGCAGGGCGGAAAGGACCAACGCGGCCGGGAGACGTGAGCGCGGCATGGCGGAACCCCTCGAATCGACGAGGGCCCATATAGCCAACCGAGGGCGGCTTTAGAAGGGCACCCCGCAGGGCTATCGCATATGGAAGCAAACTCAATTTTTCCTTCCCCTGAAACGGGGAGGTCGGCCGCTGCAAGCCGCCGGGTGGGGGTCAAACGCCGGCACTGTTCAACAATATGACCCCTCCCTGGCGCGCCTTCCCTCCCCTTTCAGAGGAGGGAAAAGTCAAATGCGGATAGCGGGTACCCCGCGCCGCATCAAGTCCGCCGGAAGCCCCCCTTACGCTTATTCCTTGGGCGGCACCGTGCGCAGCCAGGCGATGAGGTCG
>JBOHIU010000028.1:0-2904 GCA_050725855.1 Xanthobacteraceae bacterium
AACATCGCGTATTTATCCTGGGGCGGTACCTTGCTGATGATGCCGGCGCGCTGACACACCTGCAGGAATTGCCATTGCGCATCGACGGCTTTGCGGCTCCAGTCGGTCATGAACATGTGCTTCTTGCCGAGCAACGCGATGTATTCGTCGACCATCGCGGGCGTGGTCACCCCGGCAAGCTTGCCGTGGTTCTTCACGGCGAGCTTCAGGTTCGCCGGGTTTGCCAACCAGCGATACATTTCCACGGTCGCTGTCACGAAATTCTTCGCGCGCGCCGGGTTCTCGGTGACCCAGCTTCTCCAGCCGTCCACCGGCGATGCCCAGGTGATCGGATAGCCGGTCTTTTTGTTCCAATAATCGTTCGGCGAGAACAGCACCCGGAATTTGTCCGGTTGCGCTTCCGCTTCCAGAGTAAACGTGGTGATGTTGCACATCGCATCGACCTGGCCGTCCGCCAAAAGCTTCAGCAATGCCGGGGCGGCGATTTGCTCCAATTGAGTGTCCTTCGCCACGTCCAGATTATAGGCATCCATCAGAGCCGCTCTCACGCATTTGTACGCTCCGGCGCCCGTGGACCATGTGCCGAACTTCTTGCCGCGCAGATCGGCGGCGGTTTTGAACGGGGCGTCCTTGCGGACGATCACGTTCTCCACCACGGTCAGCCCCGGTCCGAGAATGACCCAATCCAGGCCTTCATTGATCTTCTGGATGGCCGAGATGCCGGAATAGTCGCCCACCAGGGTTTGTTTCGATGGGATGCTGGCGAGGAAACCGGCGAAAGGCCGGACGTCGACCTCGAGATCGATGCCGTGCTTGGCGAAGATCCCGGCGTCCTTCGCACCCAACCAGCTTAAGACGAGAACGCTGTTGGCCGGCTCGACGACGCTTACTTTCTCCAGCGCCGGAGCGGCCAGCGCCGTTGTTCGAGCGGTGGTCGCGGCAGCAGTCATCGCGCTAAGACCTGTCAGTAACACCGATCGTCTCGTAGCCATTTGGTCCTCTCAATATTCGCTGTTGCTATCCACAAAGCCCGCAGCGTAGCGCCGCGGAACCTCCCATCTTATGCGTGACATCGCCGCAGAGAAGGGCGCCGTCCCCGCCGCTCGGAATGACACCCATGCTGGAGATGGTCGCCGAGATCAACCGGCGAGGCGCTTCGGGCGCGGCACTGCGGTCGCCGCCTGGCGGTTCGTCATATTGGCGTACATGCGGCGCAGACAGCGCTTGACCACCGCCAGTTCGTCCGCCGAAATCCCGGCGGCGGCGTCGGTCTCGATGGCGCGGGCGAGCGGAATGAGACGCGCCGTCAGCGCGGCGCCCTTGGCGGACAGCGCGACCGTGACCTCGCGGTTGCTGATCGCCGAGCGGGCGCGGGTGACGAGGCCGCGGCGCACCAGACGGGTCACCAGGCGCGAGAGTGTCGATGCATCGATGCTGGTGAGGCCGGCGAGATCGATCTGCCTGGCGCGGCCGTTCGCTTCCAGCGCGGCCACCACCCGCCACATCGCGATGCTCAAGCCGTGCGCCGCCAGCGTCTCACTGCCGAACTGCTCGGCGATGCTGGCGCCTACCCGATTCACCAGATAGGGCAGATAGTTGGCGAGCTCGACCCGGGTGCGGCGTTCCATGCCTTTATCTTGCATTTACAACTGATGCATTGTCAACTATTGTCGCGGCTTAGTAACAACATCATGGCAATCGCAAACAAATAGCACAGGAAAACAGCACAGGGAGGATGTCATGGATTTCGGCTACTTCACGCTGAGCGACAACCACTACGAAAACAATACGCGCTCGTCGAACCAGTTCGTCGCCGACATTACCGCCGAGGCGCTTTACGCCGACAAGCTCGGCATGCACTCGGCCTGGATCGGCGAGCATCATTTCAATTCGCTCGGCGTGTTGTCCTGCCCCGACATGGTGCTGGCTTATGTCGCCGCCAACACCGCGCGCATCCGTCTGGCGCCGGCCGTGACGGTGCTGCCGTTGCACAACCCCATTCGCGTTGCCGAGCAATGGGCGACGCTCGATCTGCTCTCGGGCGGGCGCGTCGATTTCGCCTGCGGGCGCGGCTACGACCGGCGCGAATATTTGCCGTTTCATGTTTCATTCGACGACAACCAGGGAATTTTTGAGGAGGGTCTGGAGCTGGTGCGCCGGCTGTGGCAGGCGGACGATCGCATCGCGCACCATGGCAAACACTATTCGTTCGACGACGTGCGCATCACGCCGAAGCCGGTACAGCGGCCGATCCCGACTTATGTGGGATCGTTCTCGAAGCCTTCGATCGAGCTTGCGGCGCGGCTCGGCTGCGGCCTGATCGTCGCGCCATTCGCGGCGGCGATGAGCTATGGCGGGCTCAAGCAGGTCTCCGACCTCTATCACGAGAGCTGCGCCAAGCACGGCAAGAAACCCGCCGGCCTGATGTGCAGCTATTTCATCCATTTCGCCGACAGCAAGGCGCAAGAAGACGCGGCGCGCGCCCGTCAGGTCCGTTATTATAAGGAGTGCGTGATCCCGGCCTTGCCGGGAGATCCGAAAACCGCGCCGCCGAGCTATCGCTATTTCGTCGACATGGTCGAGCGCCTCCACAAGGTGCGCCCGGAGGATTTGACCGAAAATTCGGTGCTACTCGGCTCGCCGGCGCGCATCGTCGACACGCTGAAGAAAGTCGAGGCTGCCGGTTTCGACGAAGTGATCCTTTATTTCAATGTGGGCTTGAAGCCGCATAATCAGGTCAAGGATGAGATGGCGCGCTTCATCGCCGAAGTCGCGCCCGCGCTCGCCGGGGCGCGCAAGGAAGCCGCGGAGTGAGGCGTCTGAGAGAGGCGGCAGGGACCTGTGAGAGCATTTTTCGGTCCCTGATTGGAATACCGTCTCGGTATCGATACCCAAGACGCTCGC
>JBOHIU010000029.1:0-12823 GCA_050725855.1 Xanthobacteraceae bacterium
TCGCCGTACCGGCCTGCGCGATGATCGCCGCGCCGATCGCCGACGTGATGTGGTCGTACGCCGGTGCGATGTCGGTGGTCAGCGGCCCCAGCGTGTAGAACGGGGCCTCCTCGCACAACTCCTCTTCCAGCCGCACGTTCTCGACGATCTTGTGCATCGGCACGTGCCCGGGCCCCTCGATCATCACCTGCACGTCGTGGCGTCGGGCGATCTGGGTCAGCTCCCCGAGTGTCTTGAGTTCGGCGAGTTGTGCCTCGTCGTTCGCATCGGCGATGGAGCCGGGGCGCAGGCCGTCGCCGAGCGAGAAGCTCACGTCATACTTGCGCATGATGTCGCAGATCTCGTCGAAGCGCTCGTAGAGGAAGCTCTCCTTGTGCCGCGACAGGCACCACTTCGCCATGATCGAGCCGCCGCGCGAGACGATGCCGGTGACGCGGTTGGCGGTGAGGTGGATGTAGCCGAGCCGCACGCCGGCATGGATAGTGAAATAGTCCACGCCCTGTTCGCACTGCTCAAGCAGCGTGTCCTTGTAGCACTCCCAGTCGAGCTTGACGGGATCGCCGTCGACCTTCTCCAGCGCCTGGTAGATCGGCACGGTGCCGATCGGCACCGGCGCGTTGCGGATGATCCATTCGCGGGTGTTGTGGATGTTGCGGCCGGTGGAGAGGTCCATCACCGTGTCGGCGCCCCAGCGGATGGCCCATACCATCTTCTCCACTTCCTCCTCGACCGATGAGGTGACGGCGGAGTTGCCGATATTGGCGTTGATCTTGGTGAGGAAGTTGCGCCCGATCGCCATCGGCTCGAGTTCGCCGTGATTGATGTTGGACGGGATGATGGCGCGGCCGCGCGCCACCTCGTCGCGCACGAATTCCGGCGTGACGAACAGCGGCACCGAAGCGCCGAAACTCTCGCCGTCATCGTGGGCTTCCTGCGCCACGTCGAGCATTGACTTCCGCCCGAGGTTTTCGCGCTCGGCGACGTAGATCATTTCCTTGGTGATGATGCCGCGGCGAGCCCATTCCAGCTGGGTGATTCCCCCACCCTGCCCTCCCCCGCTTGCGGGGGAGGGTTGGGAGAGGGCAAGCGCGCGCATCGGGCGCGGCGTGTTGGCGAAATTGCGGGCGAGGTGCTTGCCGGTGACGTTGCCATTATCGACCGGCTTGATCGGCCGGCCGTCATATTCCTCTACGCCACCGCGTTCCTTGACCCATTCGATGCGGGCGCGCTTGAGCCCCTTCTCGACGTCGATCGCCACGTCGTTGTCAGTGTAAATGCCGGACGGATCGTAGACCGGGAGCGGCGGTTCGCCCGAGGAGGCATCGAGCGCGATCTCGCGCAGCGGCACGCGCAGGTCGGGCGCGGCGTCGGGCGTCGCATAAATCTTGCGCGAGCCGGCAATCGGACCCGTGGTGACTTTCGGTGTGGCGAGATCGGCTTCGGACAACGGCTTATTCATCGGCGTCGCTCCTTCAACGTTCCTCATGCCTCAGGCGCGCTACGCGTCTCGAAGCACGAAAATTCCTGCGCTCATCCTTCGAGACGGCCGCACCGCGGCCTCCTCAGAATGAGGCTCCGGACGCGATGCGGTTGGGGCGGGTTTTTCAGAAAGTTTCCGTCCCTTCGCCGGCATGACCCGGATCAGGTTCAAAGGGTCACCGCCCTGCCGTGCGGTCTCTCAGCGCCTCCTCGGCGCTCCCCTCGGAACCCCTGTAATCTAGGCCCGGCAGAACGCGTGTCAACGCGGTGAGACGATGGCTGTATTGGCAGCGGGACATGCCTGAAGCGGGACATGCCTGAATCGGGAACATGCCTGAATCGGGAACATGTCTGAATCGGGAACATGTCTGAATCGGGATATGCCTGAATAAAGCCGCTGGCCGGGGCGCGCTCCGTCTCCCCGCATACGGGACGAAGTAACTTCAATAATTCTTCAACAGCCGATCGAGGTAATCGAGTTCCTGCTGCGGCCGCTTCATGTCGCTATAGCGCTTACGCAATTCCTCGATGATGCGGCGGGCGCGCTGCACGTCGATGTCGCCCGGCACCTTCACACTATCGTCGTCGCTGTATTCGTGGCCGCGCAGCGGCCGTCCGAGTGGATCGGTCTCCTGATCCGAGCGCGATTGGCCGACGCGGCCGAGCCGGCCTTGCCCTTGACCCCGCCCCATCTGCTGCTGCATCGCCTGCGCCATCGATTGCGCGCCCTTACGCAACGCGTCGAGCGCGCGTCCTTGCGACTCCACGGCACTGTCGGCGTCGCTGTTGCCGAGTTCGCCCGCGGCTTCACCCATGTTCTTTCCGGCGCGGCCAAGAGCATTCGTGCCGTCTTGATCTTGACCCGACTGGCCCTGCTGGCCCTGTCCTTGGCCCTGCTGGCTCTGCCTGCTGTGGCCCGAGCCGTTTTTCTTCAACTCTTCGAGCAATTTGTTGAGGCGGTCGCGCAGCGCCTGCTGATTATGCTGGAGCTGCCCCATTCCCTGACCGTTCTGGCCTTGTTGCCCCTGCTGTCCGGGGGCATTCTGATTGTGCTGAGCCTGGCCCTGTTTGTAGGTGCGATCGCGCAAATCCTGCTGCCGGCGAATCAAGTCGCCAAGCGCGTCAAGCTGCTGCTGCATCTGGCTGTCCTGATCGCCGCCGCTCTTGGGCGACGCCATCTGCAGGTTTTCCATCATCTGCTGCAGCTGGGACAGAAGTTCCTGGGCGGCCGTGCGGGAACCGCTGCGCGCCAGGTTTTCCAGCCGGTTAAGCAGGTTGTTGAGATCGCGCTGGCTGAGCACCTGCGCGTTGCGATCGAGCGGCTGCGACAGTTCGCCGTTGTTACGCAGCTGCTGGGCCAGCGCCTCCATGTAGCGATTCATCGCCTGGCGCAGCTTGTCCATCAACTGCTTGATCTGTTGGTCGCTGGCCCCGTTCTGCAGCGCCTGCCGCAGCGCCTCCTCGGCGTTGCGCAGGGAGGCTTGCGCATCGGCGACATTGCCGTCCTCGATGTCGACAGCCATCTGCCAAAGCCGCTTGGTCACGCCACGCAAATCGTCGTCGGTCTTGGCGCGAACGAGCTGCCAATAGATCTCGCGCAAGCCAAGATAAACGCCCGGATCGGGCATGAACTTGTCAGGCGCGATGGCGAGCGCATCGAGCGCGGTGAGCACGCGCTGGCGCGTATTCGCATCGAGCGCGAGAATGCGCCGCTGCTCGACCAGCGCCCGCGCCAGCGGCTTGGTAAACACCCGTTCCGGCAGCTGGAAGGTGAAAGGTTCGCTCTTGCCGATATTGCCGCCATCGTCGTGAGCGGCCAGCGTCATGGTGACCTCGGCACCGGCCCAGGGATTGCTGGTCAAATCCTTGATGGTTTGACCGACACCGTTCCGGGTACGCTCCTGCGGTAGAATCAGCGCAAATTGGGGCGCACCGAATAGCGGACGCGGTATCTCGCCATGCGCCGGCATGTCCACGGCCTTGAGCGCGAAGGTCGCCTCGGCCTTGGTCACTCCGTAGTCGTCCTCAAGCCGGTAGGACAGGAGCAGCGCGCCTTGCCGCTCCTCCTGGGGGTCCTTGGTCAGCGCGATCGTCGGGGGCTTGTCGGGAATGGCATTGAAGGCCCAGGTCACGTCATCGCCGACGCCACGCAAAGTGGCCGCACCGGCAGCCTTGATGACGAACCGATGTTCTTCGGTGCCAGCCGGGGCCTGTGAGGCAGCGGTCGAGAGCGCGAGGCCGCCCGAGGCTGAGACGTCGAGATTGATGTCGCCGGTCGCGCGGACCACCAAGGTGGAGTTGACCGGCACCGACATCGGTCCGCCGAGCTGCGCGAATGTCCCGCCTGGGTGCAGGCCGGGAAGGATGACCGGCGGCTTTCCGGTATAGAGCGGCGGTATCACCCAGGCATCGACCCGAAAGTTCGCCGGCAGGACCACGCCGTGCCAGTCGAACGCCGCCGCGATTCGTTTGATCCGCTCGCCGCCGGCGGCGACGAAGGTGGCGACGCAGGCCAGCAGAACGAGGCCGCGCAGCGCGTAAGGGTCACGCCACGCCAGCCGGGGCGCGGGCAGGCCCGCCTTGAGCGATCGCGCCGCTTGCCGGGCCCGCTCGACATGAGCGTTCCACAGCGCCAGCGAATAGAGGTCCTGCGTGCTGATGGCGAGTTCGTCGCCGATCGCGGTGGCTGGTCGGTGCGCGAGGCCGCTGACGCGGTCGAGCCGCTTCAGGCTATCGGCCGCGCCGGGCATGCGCAAAAATATGAAGGGCACACACGCGGCGACCGTCACGACGGCGAAGGCTATCAGCCCCGCGGCGCGCGCAAGCGGCGGCAGCCATAGCCACACGCCGAGCCACGAGACGGTCAGAAACAGCCCAATTAAGGTCGCCAGCGCGGCCAGCGGCGGCCACAGGCGCTCCCAGAAGATCGTCCAGCGCGCGCGCTTGAGCGCGCTTGCGAGTAATGAGCCCGACGGATCGCCGGCTCGATCAGATCGTTTGTCGGGCAAAATGGCTTCCGTCACGTAAGTCTCCGCGACGCGACAGCGCGCGCATGACTAATTGTCGCAGGATAACACGGTAACATAGGGGCGGGTTCAAGGCGCTGCTCGCCCCAGCGGAAAGGCCGGCAAAATCTGCGTCGGCCTCAGTCGAGCCACGGCGGCAGGCGATCGAGGGCGATCAGCTCCCCGGCCTCCACGCGGGGCCGAATCACGGCCCATTCGCCTTTGCGCACAAGCACTTCGGGCACCAACGGGCGGCTGTTATAGGTGCCTGATTGAACCGCTCCATAGGCGCCGACGCTCATGACGGCGAGGAGGTCGCCGGGTTGCGGCTTTGTAAAGGAGCGATCGAGCGCAAAGAAATCGCCGGACTCGCAGACCGGTCCGACCACGTCCGCAATGATTCGCTCCGCGCCGGCCGCAGCTTGCCGGACTGGAATGATCTCGTGGTGTGCGTCGTAGAGCGTCGGGCGGACGAGATCGTTCATGCCGGCGTCGATGATCACGAAGGTCTTCGCCTCGCCATGCTTCACGTAGAGCACGCGCGTTGCCAGGATGCCGGCGTTGCCGACAATAAGCCGCCCCGGCTCGAAGATGAGCTTGCAGTCCAGCCCCGCTATCGCCCGCTTGACCACCACCGCATAGGCATCCGGATCGGGCGGCGGCTCGTTGTCCTCGCGGTAGGGAATGCCGAGGCCGCCGCCGAGATCGAGATGCGAAATGACATGGCCGTCGGCGCGCAACATGCGCACGAAATCCGCGAGCAGCGCGAACGCGTCGCCGAAAGGATCGAGTTCGACGATTTGGCTGCCGATATGCATGTCGACGCCGGTGATGCGCACACCCGCGAGCTTGGCGGCGCGCGCATAGACGGCGCGGGCGCGGCTGATCGGAATGCCGAATTTGTTCTCGGCCTTGCCGGTCGCGATCTTGGCGTGCGTCTTCGCGTCGATATCGGGATTGACGCGGATCGAGATATCGACGGTGCGACCCTTGCTCGCGGCGATCGAGGCAAGAAGCTCGATCTCGATTTCCGACTCGGCATTGACGCAGAGAATTCCGTGCTCGACCGCAAGCGCCAGCTCGCGCTGCGTCTTGCCGACGCCGGAAAACATGATCTTGTTCGCCGGAATGCCGGCGGCACGCGCACGCTTGAGTTCGCCTTCGGAGACCACGTCGGCGCCGGCGCCGAGCCGCGCCAAAGTTGCAAGCACGGCCTGGTTTGAATTGGCCTTCACCGAATAACAGACCAGCGCATCGACATCGGCGAAAGCGCCGGCAAAAGCACGGTAGTGCCGCTCGATGGTCGCGGCCGAATAGCAATAAAATGGCGTGCCGACGGCGTCGGCGAGCGCGACAAGGCTGACGTCCTCGGCGTGCAGGACGCCAGCGCGATAATCGAAGTGATGCATGCGATGTGTTTAGCCTGCGGCGGCAAAGTCCGCTACCGCGCGGCTGCCACTACGCGCGGCGAGCAAATTCATTGAATCAACGGGTCGAGGATGAAGCTTTTCTTTTGCGGGGGCGGAGCCGGAGCCACTTGCGTGGTTTGCACGGGGGCTGACTGCGGTCCCCCGGTGGGCGTCGTCGGATCGATGTACCGCGCCGGAGCGGGCCCGGCTGCGGCGGGCGCCTGCGGCGGCAGCGCCGCACTGGGGGGCGGATCGAGAGGTCCCTTGCGCCCGCAAGCTGCAAGGGCGAGAGAAAGAAGGAGCGTAACGGCAAGCGCGCGCGCAACGCTCAGGCGGTCATTGGCCAAAACTCCCCCCATACCTTCCCGGACGCATCGCGTCCGGTCCGCCCCCAGCAGACCATCCCCTGGCGGCGAGATTTTGTCCCAAAGCTTTACCCGCCAACCCGTTGCCGCCCGATTTACGCCTTTTGGAGCCGTTTGAGCCAGCGTTTGGCCTGTGCGCGCACGTTTTTCGGCGCCGTGCCACCATAGACCGTCCGGCTCCTCACGGATTTGTCGACCGAAAGCACGCTGTAAACCGCCTGGGTAATCCGCGGCTCGACTGCCTGCATGGTCTCGAGCGGCAGCTTGTCGAGGGCAATTCCGGCTTCGGCCGCCTGGGCCACGATCCGGCCGGTGATGTGATGCGCTTCGCGGAACGGCAGCTTCAACTCGCGGGTGAGCCAATCGGCAAGGTCGGTGGCGATGGCAAAGCCCTCGCCGGCAGCCTCCTTCATGCGCGCAAGATCGGGCTCCAGGTCGCGCACCATGCCCGTCATGGCGGCGATCGCAAGCTTGAACGCGGTGAGCGCGTCGATCGCACCTTCCTTGTCCTCCTGCATATCCTTTTGATACGCGAGCGGCAGCCCCTTCATCACCGTCAACAGCCCGACCAGCGCACCGATGATCCGGCCGGTCTTGGCGCGAACCAGCTCCGCCGCGTCTGGGTTGCGCTTCTGCGGCATCATCGATGAGCCGGTGGTGAAGGCGTCCGAAAGCCGGATGAGTCCGGCCAGCGGCGATGACCACAGCACGATCTCTTCGGCAAAACGCGACAGATGGACGGCCGCGATGGCGGCAGCGGAGAGCGTCTCCAGCACGAAATCGCGGTCGGCCACGGCGTCGAGCGAGTTCGCCGTCGGCCGGGCAAAGCTCAGCGATTTCGCCGTCATGGCGCGATCAATCGGAAACGAGGTGCCGGCAAGCGCGCCGGCTCCGAGCGGGCTTTCATTCAAGCGCTCGCGCGCATCGGCGAAACGGCCGCGATCGCGCGCCGCCATCTCCACATAGGCCAGAAGGTGATGACCAAAGGTCACGGGCTGCGCCGTCTGCAAATGAGTAAAGCCCGGCATCACGGTGTCGGCATGCTCAAGCGCCCGTTCGGCCAGCGCCCGCTGGTACAGTGCGAGCGGCGCATCGATCTCGTCGATCGCATCGCGCACCCAGAGCCGGAAATCGGTTGCGACCTGATCGTTGCGTGAGCGCGCCGTGTGCAGCCGCCCGGCGGCCGGCCCGATCAAATCGCCCAGCCGGCTTTCCACATTCATGTGAATGTCCTCGAGCGCCCGCTTGAACGAGAACCTGCCAGCCTCGATCTCTGACAGGATCGTGTCTAGCCCGTGAGCGATTTTTTGCGCATCCTGCGCCGCGATGATGCCTTTTTTGGCCAACATTGCCGCATGGGCCTTGCTGGCGGCGATGTCCTGCCGGTAAAGCCTGCGGTCGACATCGATCGAGGCGTTGATCTCCTCCATGAGCGGATCGGGCTTCTGACCGAAGCGTCCGCCCCACATTTTGTTCGCCATGAGTGTTCGCCGAGGTTCGCCGCCGATGAATGAACTTCCTACCCAACCCTATTATAAGGTCCGCCGCCGCAAGATCAGGGCAATTGTGCTTGGCAGCGCGCTTGTCGTCCTGGCCGCATTCGGGGGGATATACGGGATCGGCCGGCTGCGAAGCAATCCGGCCGATGCCGCCTGCCAGGGTGCCGTTAAGACGGCCACGCGGATCGCTCCGTTGGTCCATGGCGAAGTCGCCGCGCTGGCGGTGGCGGACACGCCGTTCCGCGTCCCCAAACTCGCGTTCAAGGACGCCCAGGGCCATGATCGCACGCTTGCCGCCTGGCGGGGGCAAACCGTGCTCCTCAATCTGTGGGCCACATGGTGCGTGCCCTGCCGGCGGGAAATGCCGGCGCTCGACGCCCTGCAGGCCGATCTGGGAGGCCCGAAATTCCAAGTCGTCGCCGTCAATATCGACCAGCGCGATTCGCAAAAACCGCGCGACTTCCTCAAACAGGTCGGCGTCAGTCACCTTGCCTTTTATTCCGACGACACCGCTCGGGTCTTCGAGACGCTGAGGACTGCCGGCAAGGCGTTCGGCATGCCGACGACCCTTCTGGTCGATCCAAAAGGCTGCGAGATTGGCGACATGGCGGGCCCGGCCGAATGGTCGAGCGCCGACGGCCTGAAGCTCGTCAGCGCGGCTATCGCCGGGTCATAATTTTCCGAAATCACTCCAATGCGCGGCTTGCCGCCGCACCGAGAGATTTACCGTGACGCGAACCCGCGGCGCCAATTTCTTGATTATTCTCATTCTCGGCGCGCTTTCCACCGCGAGCCCTTTTTCCATCGATATGTATCTGCCGGCGTTTTCGCAGATCGCGCATGATCTCCACACCACGCCGGCTGAAATCTCGCTGTCGGTTTCCGGCTATTTCATCGGCCTCGCCGTCGGGCAGCTGTTATACGGCCCCGTGCTCGACCGCTTCGGCCGCAAGCCCCCGCTCTACGCGGGACTGGGATTGTTCGTCCTGGCGTCGATCGGCTGCGCCACGGCGCGGTCGCCGGAGGCCCTCATCGCCCTTCGCCTGCTGCAAGCCATCGGCGGCTGCGGCGCCGGCGTCGGCGCGCTGGCCATGGTGCGGGATTTCTTTCCGGTCGACGAAAGCGCCAAGATCATCTCGCTCCTGATCCTCGTCATCAGCGCCTCGCCGCTGTGCGCACCATCGCTCGGCAGCCTGATCACGGCGACCGCAGGCTGGCCGTGGATCTTCGCCATTCTTGCCGGCTACGCGCTGATCCTGATAGCCGTGCTCGCCCTGCTACTGCCGGAAGGTCACAAGGCCGACCGCGGAATTTCGCTGCATCCCGCCGCCATCGTCAGCGAGTTTCGCGTCATCCTCGCGCTGCCGCAGTTCTCAGTGTACGCGATAGCCGGCGCCTTCTCCTTTGCCGGCCTCTTTATCTACGTGACCGGCGCACCGATCATTTTCATCGGCGCGTACCATCTCGATCGTACCGCGTTCGGTCTGGTCTTCGCCGGCCTCGCCTGCGCTTTCATCGGCGGCAGCCAGCTCAACATCTGGCTGTCGAAATGGCACCAGCCCCAAAAGATTTTTCAGGTTGCGCTGATCTTCCAGACCATCATCATCGCCGTCATCCTCGCCGGCACCTGGCGCGGATGGTACGGCTTGCCTTCGAACATCGTCTTGCTGGTTTTGTATTTGCCATTTTGCGGCGTCGCCTATCCGAACGCCGCCGCCCTCGCACTGGCGCCGTTCAGCCGCAATATCGGCAGCGCCTCGGCATTGCTCGGCTTCCTGCAAATGGCGATCGGCGCCTTGGCGTCGACCGGCGTTGGCCTGTTCCATGCCACATCGAGCCTGCCGATCTATGCGGTCATGGCGGCATCGACCGTTATCGGCCTTGTCATCCTGTTAGGCAGCCGAACGGAGATCGCGGCCGGCACTCCGCCGCAGGACGGCGCAGACGCCACTACGCACTGATATCGAGTTTCGTCCCGATGTTTTCGGTGACGTCGGCGAGCGAATTGATTGGACAGCGCCAGTGTAGAGAGGAGAATTCCCTGCCCTGGCCGACACTGTCAATGCAAAAACGTCATGGTAGCAACCGAAATCCGCCTCATGGTTCGATTAGACAACGCCTCGCGCAGCAAATCATCGACATACCACAGGAGTCGAACATGAAACTCTATGGCTTTCCCGCTTCGCCAAATACCTGGAAGGTGCGCGCGCTCGCCTCGTACCTGAAAATTCCGCTTGATGTCGAACTGGTCGATTTGAGCAAAGACGCGCAGCACGCACCCGCTTATCTTGCCATCAATCCAACGGGGCGCACGCCGACGCTGATCGACGGCGACTTCACGCTGTGGGAGTCGAACGCGATCCTACAATATCTCGCGGAGAAGACCTCGAATTCGTTCTGGCCGAAAGATGCGCGCACCCGCGCCGACATCAGCCATTGGCAATTCTGGCAACTCGCCCATTGGAGCGGAGAAGCGTGCGCGCCTCTGATCTTCCAGCGCATGGTGAAAAAATTTCTCAATCTCGGCCCGCCCGACGAGGCAATCGTCGCCAAAGGCACGGAATGCTTCAACAAGGAAGCCAGGATGCTCGACACGCATCTTGCGAAACGGAAGTACCTGGTCGGCGACACCATGACACTTGCGGACTTCGCCGTGGCGGCGCCGCTGTTCTACGCGAAGCAATCCGAGATGCCTCTCTCTCCCTACCCGCACCTGCGCGGCTGGTTCGAACGGGTCGCGGCGCTGCCGTGCTGGGGCGAGACCGCTCCGCAGATGCCGGCGGCGGCATAGGTTCGCGCGCAATGGATCATCCGCGGAGTGTTCAGCAGGAAGCGGATGATCCGGCACTCCTCGAAGGGCGTCGAGTACCTGAATCCCTATTGCGCGGGACATGACGGGGCCGTCACGCTATTTGATTGCCTGCATGAACATGATGTCGAGATCGAAGCTGCCGTCCGCGCCGATGTTGAAATAGCGAGCCACGCTTTCGGACATGGCGTTTTGCAAGGCGCGGATCGCGTCGCACTGCAGTCTCGGCGTGCTCATGCGTTCGACCCAGACCGGGAAGGTCATGCGCAGCTGGTGCCGGCTTGTGGCGGTACAGACGAGTCCGGCGCGGGCGAGCGCCGCATTCCATTCGGCCCGCGAATAGCTGCGCACGTGCGAGGGATCGCGCAACAACTCGACGCTCTGCAGATAGGTATCGAATAAAGCTACGCCCGGACAGATACTGTCGACGAATGCCGCCGTGCCTCCCGGCTTAAGCACGCGCGCGGCTTCCCGCAGCCCGGCATCAAAATCCTGCCAATGGTGGGCGCTGAAGCGGCTGAAGACAAAGTCGAAGCTGGCATCCGTGAACGGCAGACGCTCGGCCACGCCCTTTTCAGTGCGGATGTTGTTCAGACCTCGCTCCGCCGCCGCATGAGCGACCACGTCGAGCATTTCGGAAGACAGATCGTAGGCGGTAACGGCACCGACATGCGGCGCCACGGTGAAGCTGACGTGGCCGCCGCCACAGCCGAGGTCGAGCACCCGCGCATCGCGTCTGCCGCGAACCAGGTCAGCAAGCGTCTCCAGGTCGGCCCCTTGCGCATGCACGGCGCTGCTCAAATAGGCGGCAGCGCGCGACCCGAATTGCCGGCCGAGCAGTGCCTCATGTGTTTTTTCTTGCATGTCTTTCTCCTCGACATTCAGGGCAATGGCTTCGTTTCCATATCGGATACCGCAAACTGGTGTAATCTAGTAAGGTATCCTGGTATAAAGCTCACCATGATGCCCGTCCGATCCTTCGACCAGCGTCGCGCCTTGGGCGATTTCGTCCGGGCACAGCGCGAGCGCACCGCTCCAACGTCCATCGGCCTGCCGCCGGGCAGCCGTCGCCGGACGCCCGGTCTGCGGCGCGAGGAATTGGCGCAGCTTTGCGGGCTGAGCACCACCTGGTTCACCTGGATCGAACAGGGCCGCGATGTTTCGGTTTCGCCAGGTGCGCTGGCACGTCTTGCCAACGCATTGCGGCTCGGCCGCGCCGAACGCGCCTATTTGTTCGATGTCGCCGGCAAGCGCGATCCCGATCAGGCGGCGATCGGCGCAGACGCCTTCATTGCGCCGGCGGTGCTGGCCTGCGTCGAGACCATCCACACGCCCGCCTACATCCTCGATCGCACCTGGACGGCGCGAAGCTGGAATGCGCAAGCGCGCCATTTGTTTGCCGGCTGGCTCGATGCCCCCGGCAAGCATCGCTACAATCTCCTGCGTTTCATTTTTCTCGTCCCATCGGCGCGCACGCTGATCTGCGATTGGGCGGTGCGCGCGCGCCGCGTCGCGGCGGAATTTCGCGCCGCATGCAGCGCGCATTTCAACGACCCGACGCTGCGTGCGCTGATCGCGGAGCTGCGCGACAACAGCGTCGAATTCGCGGAATTCTGGGAACAGCATGGTGTCCTCGGCCGCGAAGGCGGCGAGCGAACCTTCAATCATCCGGCCAACGGATTTCTTCGCTACGAACAGGTCACATTCGACCTTGCCAGCCAATCGGACGCGAAATTGACGATGCTGGTAGCGCCGGACAAAATTCAGCGCGTCGGCACCGGCTTATCGCCGCGATAATCGTAGAAGCCGCGCTGCGTCTTGCGGCCGAGCCAGCCCGCCTCGACGTACTTCACCAGCAGCGGACAGGGGCGATACTTGGAATCGGCCAGCCCCTCATACAGCACCTGCATCACCGCCAGGCAGGTATCGAGGCCGATGAAGTCGGCCAGCTCCAGCGGCCCCATCGGATGGTTGGCGCCGAGCTTCATCGCCGTGTCGATGGCCTCGACGGTGCCGACGCCCTCATAGAGCGTATAGACCGCCTCGTTGATCATCGGCAGCAGGATGCGGTTGACGATGAACGCCGGGAAATCTTCGGAATTGGCCGGCGTCTTGCCGACGCGCTTCACCAGTTCGACCGCGGCGCTGAACGTCTCGTCTTCCGTCGCGATGCCGCGGATAACCTCCACAAGTTGCATCACCGGGGCGGGGTTCATGAAGTGAAGGCCGATAAATCGCTCCGGCCGGTCTGTTGCGG
>JBOHIU010000030.1:0-59838 GCA_050725855.1 Xanthobacteraceae bacterium
CCGCGGCGGCGGGGCTTGCGAGATAGAGCACTGTCGCCGCGACTTCCTCGGCATTGGCTTGGCGGCGCAATGGAATGCGCTTGAGCATGGCGTCCATGTAGGCGGGGTCTGCTCCCTTTCCGGCCCGTGACGGCGAGGCCGTGACGAGCCGGCCAGGGGCGATGGCGTTGACGCGGATGTTGTACGCGGCCCATTCCACAGCCAGCATTCGGGTCATACCCACCAGCGCTGCTTTCGAGATACCGTAGGTCGACCGCTCGGCGGCACCGATGAGTGCGTAGGTCGAAGCGACGTTGACGATGCACCCTCCCCTCGCGGCGGCAATCAGATGCCGTCCCACGTGCTGTGTCAGAAAAAACGTGCCGCGCAAGTTTACGTCCATGACGGCGTCCCATTCCTCAGGAGCAACGTCGACGGCATCCTTGCGCAGATTGGCGCCGGCGTTATTGACGAGGACGTCGAGTCTGCCCAGGGAGGCCGTGATGTCGGCGGCCTTTTGTGGGATGCCGCTCTGGTCGCGCAACTCGAGAACGCTGGGGAAGACACGCGCACCGGTTTCCTCGATTGCTTTCACCGTAGCGGTAAGGTTCTCCAGCTTGGTGGCGGTGATGGCGACGTCAAAGCCTTCGCGCGCCAGCGCCAACGCCGCAGCGGCGCCTACTCCATATGACGCTCCCGTCACCAGCGCCGCGCGCCTGTTCGCCATCACTGGTCTCCTTTCACCGCGACCATAGCACGTTCGCACTTTTCCGAGCCTCGCCGACATGCATAGTATGCAGGTCCTGGAGAGCGCGATGCGGGGAAAGGCCTTTGCATTATCATTGCTGCTCGCACCGGCGGCGCTGCTTCCGCTCGGCGCCACCGCTTTCGCCGGTAAGCTCGACGCCATCAAGACGCGCGGCACGCTCCTTGTCGGCGTTACCCAAAACTCGCCGCCGTTTTCCTTCCGCGACGACGGCCACGGCATCGTCGGCTACGATGTCGATCTCGCCGCCCAGGTCGCCAAACGGCTCGGCGTGGCGGAAGAGAAAGTCGCGATCATCAATGCCGGGAGAATCCCGGCTCTACGGCAGGATCGCGTCGATCTCGTCGCCGTCGGCATGACGCGTTCGCGCAAGCGCGCCAAGGATATCGATTTCAGTTATGCGTATCTCGATTCGCCGCATATGATTTTGGTGCGCAAGATTAGCGGCATCCACCATATCGCCCAGCTTGCCGGTCGAAAGCTCGCGCTGGTGCGCTCGGCGAGCGTCGATGCAAAACTCAAGGCCGCGGTGCCGACCTTGCAAATCGTTTATTTCGATACTTACGACGCCGCCTTCGCTGCGCTTGCGGCGAGCCGCGTCGATGCGTTTCTTGCCGACAAGATGCTGGTACTCTGGTTCGCACAGAAGAGCGGCGCCGCCGCGGATTATTCTTTGATCGCCGACTATCAGCTGCCGCGCACCGCCGGCTTCGCGCTGAAGAAGAACGAGCCGCATTTCCTCGGCTTCGTCAATCAGACCCTGCTCGATCTCGAAGCCTCCGGCGAAGCAGCGAAGATTTTCGATAAATGGTTCGCGCCGCTGCCCCGGACCTTCCGCATTCAGCCAGATTGACCGCACTCGATGATCGCCCCTACCGCAGGCTCCGGAATGAAGTGGGTGGGACGCGCCATTCGCCGGCTAGAGGATCCGGCGCTGGTGCGCGGACGTGGCTGCTTCACGGCCAATCTAGCCGCCGCGTACTGGCTGCGTTTTGTCCGCAGCCCCGTGGCCTGCGGCCGCATTGTCAGGATCAACGCCCCAAGGGGCGCGCATGTCATCCGCTTCGAGGACCTCGACGGTGTGCAGCCGATCCGGCCGATGCTGCACAAGTTCAATTATCAGCCGATCGGACAGCCGGTGCTAGCTGAGGGCGTGGTGCGCTTTGTCGGCGAACCGGTCGCCGCCGTCGTCGCGACGTCGGGCGCCGAAGCGGAGGATATTGCCGATCGCGTCGTCGTCGAGATCGCCGAATCGCCGTCCGTGGTCGACGCGCGAGAGGCCCTCGAACCCGACGCGCCCCGCGTCCACGCGGGCAGCACGAGCAATGTCATCGTCGAGGCCCGGATCGATACGCCCGATTTCGCCGCTGTCATGGCGAAAGCGGATCGCGTCGTTGAGGTGGCGATCCGATCACGCAGGCAGAACGCGACGCCGCTCGAAACGCGCGCGGCGCACGCGGCGTTTGATCCGGCATCGGGCCGCGTCACGCTCACCTGCGCCACGCAGATGCCGCATCTCTTGCGCACCGCGATTGCCGATCTGCTCGGCTTTCCCGAAGCCGATCTGCGCGTGGTAGCGCCCGATGTCGGCGGCGGTTTCGGACAAAAAATGTCGCTGCCGGCCGAATACGCGCTGCTGGTCTGGCTAGCGCGGCGGTTACGCAGTACGGTCGCCTGGGTCGAGGACCGCCGGGAAAATCTGATTGCCGCCTTTCACAGTCGCGATCAGCATATCCGCCTTGACGGCGGCTTTAACGCGGATGGCAAGCTCATCGCCCTGTCGGCCGGTATCGTGGCCAATGTCGGGGCCTATTCGTGCTTTCCCACCACATGCGGCGTCGAGCCGCTGATGGCGGCGGCGGAAATGCCCGGCCCCTACGATGTCGGCGCCTATTCCTGCCGCGCGCGCGGCGTTGCAACCCATACCTGCACTGTGGCGCCCTATCGCGGCGTCTCGCGCCCGGTCATCACCCTGGCGCTGGAAGCGCTGATGGACAAAGCCGCGGAGGAACTCGGATTGTGTCCAGTGGAAATCCGCGAACGCAATTTGATCGGCCGTTTTCCCTACACGTCCGCCACCGGACTCGTCATCGACGAGGGCAGCTACCGCGAAACTCTGGAGAAGGCGGCCGCGTACCTCGACCTGCCCGGCTTTCGCACACACCAAAGCAAGGAGCGCGGCCGCGGCGTTCATCTCGGTATCGGATTTGCGGCCTTTTCCGAACGCACCGGTTACGGCAGCCCGGCTTTCGCGGCTCGCGGCATGGAAATCACGCCCGGATGGGAGAGCGTCGAGGTCACCATGGACCCGTCCGGTCGCGTCGAAGCCCGCATCGGCGCGAGCCCTCACGGTCAGGGATTGCGCACCACGCTCGCACAGATCATCGCCGATGAAATCGGCGTCGCGCCCCACGAGGTGCGCGTCGTCCACGGCGATACCGACCGCACGCCTTACGGCTGGGGCACTTTCGCGAGCCGCTCCCTGGTGATTGCCGGCGGCGCCTCGATGCTCGCCGCGCAGAAAATTCGCGACAAGCTTCGTCTGATCGCGGGCCATGTGCTGGAGGCTGCCGCCGACGACATCGTGCTTGAAAACGGCCGCGCGAAGATTTCGGGCACCGATCGCGAGATACCGATCGCCGATCTCGCGCGCGCGGCCTATCATCAGACGCATCGGTTCAAAGGAGAGATCGTTCCGGGCCTGCGCGAGACCGCGCTATACGACCCGTCCGGCACGTTCTCCAACGCCTGCCATGTCGCGGTCGTCGAACTCGATGCCGAGACTGGCTTTGTCACGGTGCGGAAATATCTGGTCGTGGAGGATGCCGGACGCATCATCAATCCGACGATCGCGGACGGCCAAGTGCATGGCGGCGTCGCGCAAGGCATCGGCAATGCGCTGCTCGAGGAAATCGTCTATGACCGTGACGGCAACATCCAGACCGCGACGCTCGCAGACTATATGCCGCCGACGGCGCGTGACATTCCGCCGCTCGAACTGCATCACATCGAGACGCCGACGGATGCCTCGATCACCGGCGCCAAAGGCCTCGGCGAAGGCGGCGCCATCGGCCCACCGGCCGCGATCCTCAACGCGATCAATGACGCGCTTGCGCCGTTCGGCGTTCGGATCAATGAAGTCCCGGCAACACCGCAACGAATCCGGGCGGCGCTGCGCGCGGCCGGCAATTCAGTCAACCACGGCAGCTGAGATAATCGGAAGACACAGCCTGCATGCAGCGCCGCATGATCGCCGAGCCACAGGTGCCGCTTGCGATCACGCTGGCCGTTCGCGCGCGGAACAAATGGCAAGCCAGAGATAGACGCAGAGCAGACCGGCTTCGCTCAGCACGATAAAAATGCTGCCGCCGTACACCGCGGGGAAGAACAACTCCACCATGGCCATGGATACGACCGAGGTCAGCCACACCACCGCGCCCCAGGCAGCGGCAAGCCACAATCCGACGGCGGCGACGAGATCGATGACCGCGAAAAAGACCGTCGTCGACTGCCAGGCAACGGACTGCATTTCGAAGGCATGGTCGGGCGCCGCGCCGATCCCGCACACCTGCGACCAGTGATAAAGACCTTTGGTCAGCGATACCGCGGCCATGATGCGCAGGAAAAGAACGAGATACTCGGTCCATGTCCCTTTGACGGAGCCCTGGGACTGCACTGGATCGAGCAGCTCGCTCGGCCTGATGGGCCGGGGCCGCGGCGATTGATCGCTCATTCGGGTTCCTTGAGAGCCACGGACGATCCGAGGGATAGTGGCGGCCGCGACGCGGGTCAACGCGGCCTCGGGTCCCTATTGGGTCCATGTGCCGGGCTTATGTCCATCATAAGGCCAGGCCGCGAGAATGACTTCTGAGCCCGCCGCACCAGTGGCAGGGTGTGGCTGGAAGAGCTAAAAGGAGGCAGCGAAACGGAGCGCGCCGATGGCGATTAAACTTGGCCAAAACATTAAACGCAGTCGCGCTGAGCCTGTGATCCTCCGCGCGCAAACGCCCCACACGGGCGAGGCGACCGAAGCGGCCGTCGACCGGCTCGATCTGGTGATCCGGCCGCGCCGCAACCGCCGGGCCGATTGGACGCGCCGCATGGTGCGTGAAAACGTGCTCACCCCCGATGATTTGATCTGGCCACTGTTCCTGGTGGATGGGAACGGCATCCGTGCGCCCGTGGCCTCAATGCCCGGCGTCGAGCGGCTGTCGGTCGATCAAGCGGTGCGCGCCGCCGAACGGGCGGCGCAGCTGACCATTCCTTGCCTTGCCTTGTTCCCTTACACCGATCCCGATCTCCGCGACAATGTCGGCTCCGAGGCTCTCAACCCGGACAACCTGGTGTGCCGCGCCATTCGCGCCATCAAGAAAGAGGTGCCGGAGATCGGCGTACTCTGCGACGTGGCGCTCGATCCGTACACCAGCCACGGCCATGACGGATTGATACGGGACGGTACGATCCTCAACGACGAAACCGTCGCTGTGCTGGTCCGCCAGGCGCTGGCGCAGGCCGACGCTGGCTGCGACATCATCGCTCCGTCGGACATGATGGATGGCCGCGTCGGTGCCATCCGCCGCCGTCTCGATGCGGCCGGCTTTATCGACGTGCAGATCATGGCTTATGCGGCCAAATACGCTTCTGTTTTCTATGGGCCGTTCCGAGACGCAGTCGGATCCAGCATCACGCTGACTGGCGACAAGCGGACTTATCAGATGGACCCGGCGAATTCCGATGAGGCGCTGCGGGAAGTGCAGTTGGATATCGCCGAAGGCGCCGATATGATCATGGTGAAGCCGGGCTTGCCCTATTTGGACATACTGCACCGCGTCAAAGCGACATTCGGTATGCCCACATTCGCCTATCAAGTGTCGGGCGAATATGCGATGATCACGGCTGCAGCGGGGAATGGCTGGCTCGACGGGGACAAAGCCATGCTCGAAAGCCTGATCGCCTTCAAGCGCGCGGGCGCCGACGGAGTTCTCACCTATTTCGCGCCACGAGTTGCGGAGAAGCTGAAGAACAACGGCGCATAGGCGTGATTGCCATGATAACCCGCCCCGAATGGGGCGAGTATGCAGAAGGGATCACGTGCGAGCGTAGCTGGTTGGTCCCGCCTGGGATGCGGAAAACGAGGGCGGATGTGCGATGAATGACGACGAGGACAATATCCGGCAATACATGCCGGTCTTGCGTCGGATCATCATTCTGGTGGCGGTACTCACGGCCATTCCGGTCGTGATGTGGACTCTCACCGCGGTCGTGCGGACCTATGTGGGCCCGCTGAAGGCACCGACATACCAGCCGATGGCGGCAACAACACCGGCCAGTGTCGCGACGGAGCAGGCGGCGGCAGGGCCGCCCAATAACTCGACGACGGCTTCACTGCCGGCGCCAGCGCCGGTTGTCGAAACCAAGATCGGTGCGATGGATAACACCGCACCAGGACCGGAGCAGACCGCTAGCCTGCTTCCTGCCAACGCTTCGAGCAGCCCGATGCCGGCAGATATGACAGCGCAAAACATGTCGTCCGAAGCCGCAACGCCGCAGTCGCCGCAAACGGCGGCAGTGGCAGTACAAAATCCGGCCGTGCCAAATTCGACTGTGGCAAATCCAGCCGTGCCTAATCCAACCGTAACAACTGCGAACGGGCCCACTCCGAACGGGCCAAATCCGGCCCCGATGGCAGCGCCGAGCTCCGCGCCCGACGCCGCACAGCTTCCTTCCCAGCAGCAAGTCGCCCCGGCGCGGCAGCAGGTCGCCGAACAGCAGCCGGACGCTACCAACTGGCCCGCTCCACTACCTAAGGTTGCGGCTGGCTCGTTACCGCAAGGTGTGCCGATAGCCGGGCCAGTGCCATTGCCGCGCCGACGCCCGCCCACGTTTGTTCTGGCGCTACGCGCCGTACCCCTGCCGGCCCCCAGGCCGGAAGTGGCCGATGCCGGTCAACCGCAAACAACCCCTAGTCCGCTTGACTGGCTGCATCACATTTTCCAGGCGTCATCCGGGGCGGCGTCGCAACCAGCCTCCGATCATTAAGACCTGCCGAAGCGAGCATGCTCGGCATTTGCTCAAGCTTGAAACAAGGCAAGCGGAAATGGCTGCGGCTTATGGCCTTTGATCCTTAAGCTGTCTCAGCGCGTCTCAGATCACTCCATTTCCGCACCGCTTTGCATGCGCACCGGCCGGTAACCCTCGTCGCGCAACGCGCGAAAGATTTCCTCGGCGTGGTTCGCGCCGCGCGTTTCCATGGTCACGTCGAGCTTGGCGCCTTTGGCCGGCACGTCGAGAAAGAGGCGATGATGATCGACGGATAGGATATTGGCGCCAAGCTCGCCGAGCCGGCCCGCTATCTGACCGAGAATGCCGGGCCTATCGGGAATCGTCAGGCGAAACGACACGATGCGATGGTCGCGCTCCAGTTCGCGCACCATGATCGAGGCGAGAATGCGCGGATCGATGTTGCCGCCGCAGAGAATGAGGCCCGCCTTGCGTCCGGCAAAGCGCTCCGGCTGCGCCAGCATGGCCGCAAGCCCGGCCGCGCCTGCCCCTTCCGCCATGGCTTTCTGCAACGTGAGAAAGGCGTTGACCGCACGCTCGATCACCGGCTCGTCGACGAGAACGATGTCACTCACCAAGTCGCGCACCACCGGCACCGTCAGCTTGCCGGCGTTGCTTACCGCGATGCCTTCGGCGAGCGTGGCGCCGCCGCAGGGCCGGTGATCCTGATGCATCGCATTCCACATTGACGGATAGAGCGCGCATTCGACGCCGATGATGTCGATCGCGGGTTTCTTTGTCCGGGCCGCGATAGCGCAGCCCGCGATCAGCCCGCCGCCGCCGATGGGAACGACCAGGACGTCGAGGTCTGGCGCCGCTTCCAGCATTTCCGATGCCACCGTACCCTGCCCGGCGATGATGGCTGGATCGTCGTAAGGGTGCACCCAGACAAGATTGTTCTCCCGTGCGACGGCCTCGGCGCGAGCGTGCGCCTCGGTGAGTGTCTCGCCGTGAAGCAACACCTTGGCGCCGTGCGCCTCGGTGGCCCTCACCTTCACGAAGGGCGTCGTCACCGGCATGACGATGGTCGCTGGTACGGCCAGTCGCCTGGCGTGATAGGCCACGGCCTGAGCGTGATTGCCGGCCGACATGGCGATCACGCCGCGACGGCGCTCGTCCGCCGAGAGCGCCGCAAGTTTGACGCAGGCGCCGCGCTCCTTGAATGAATTAGTGACCTGCAAATTCTCGTATTTGACGAACACTTCGGCGCCCGTCAGCGCCGAAAGCGGCGGTGCCGGAAGGAGCGGCGTGCGCAGCACATGGTCGGCGATCCTAGCGCGTGCAGCTTCGATATCGGCAAGCGTCACCATGAGGGCTGCCCTCTGCAAGAATGCGGCTTCCGCGAGCGCGCAGGACGTTCTATCGCGTTATCGCCCGGAAGGATAAGCCGCCTGCGCCGCCTATGAACTTGCACTTTCGACCGCCCGTTCACGGGCGCGATACCTTGTGCCGGCACGCGTCTGTCGCCATCTGACACCGCGTTAGCATCTGGGGCCCAGCCATGAGCGATTATGGACAATCCTATGGAGCGTCGCGGCCGCGTGCTCCATTCGACGTGAAGCCGCACGCCTACGATCCGTATACCCGCCCGGAGCTGTTCGCTTCCGTGTTGCCGCGGCGTGTGTTTGCGTTTGTCATCGATGTCGTGCTCATTGCCGTTCCGCTCATTCTCGCCTGGATCTTCATTTTCATCTTCGGCCTCGTAACCTTCGGATTTGGCTGGGCCTTGTTCTGGCTGCTGTCGCCGGCCTCGGTCATCTGGGCGCTGATCTATTACGGAATAACGCTCGGCAGTTCGGCCTCGGCAAGCATTGGCATGCGCGCCATGGGACTGGAAATGCGGACCTGGTATGGAGCACCGGCCTATTTCGTGCTCGGCGCCGTGAGTGCCGTCGTGTTCTGGGTTACCGTCACCATGCTGACACCCTTTGTCCTCATTGTCGGTCTATTCAACTCCCGCCACCGCCTGTTGCACAACTATCTCGTCGGCACCGTTATCATCAACAAATTGCCGCCGCCTTATCCCTATCGCTGAGCCGCGGACGGCAGTGGCGCGCGGGTCGGCCCGGGCCCATAAGACCACCGATTTGACCTTTGACGCGGCGGGCCTGCCGGGCGATGCTATGGCCCACCGGGCGAATCTTCCAAGGCGACTACACGTCTCAAGTGACCCAGCACTCGCGCGACACGCCGCAATTCTACCTGACTGCACCGTCGCCCGCCCGTATCTCGCCGGCAAGGAGGAGCCTAAGGTTTTCACGCATCTGGTCGGCGTGCGCGGTCCGGAACTCAACAACTGATGAGCCTGCGCGCATCATGAGGCACACACCAATCGGCGCACATATCCTGCTCCGCCATTTGGGACGATCGTACCACGCGAGCCTCCGGCCCGCGATTGCCAACTGGGTTTGGCCAACACCCTTTACAACCCCGAGCGCCGCGCTAACGTTCGCTGGCGACCCGGCAATTTCAGGTGGAACGTTATGGAGTTAGTGAAGCTCAAGCAGGCGATTATTAGCAGAGTCGAGAATACCGTTTCGCGTCCCGCTCGTCTCCATCTGGATTATCTCAAGCAGACTGTTGGAATGAAAATCGCCGCACGCCGTCTCTCAGCACGCAATCGCCGGCTCATCGAGCAATCCGGACTGTTCGATGCAGCCTGGTATCTTCATCAGGCTCCCGACGCAACCCTATCGGGGCTCGATCCGTTGGAGCATTATTTCTACGTTGGCTGGAAAGCGGGACTTTCGCCGGGCCCCTATTTCGACGCATCCTGGTACCGCACATTTTACAACGACGCAGATGTCGCCGGCTGGGAACCGTTATTGCACTACATCCGCTATGGAATGCGGAGAGGCCGCTGCGCACGCGGCGCACAGGGTTCGATATATGACGCCTTCCAGAGCCTTGGGGAAGATTGCGAATTTGGAAACGTCCAACGCCATTTTGATTCGAATGCACTGGGGTTGTTCCGTTTCGCGCGCACCGATGCCGATGGGCTGCTGGCCGCGTTCGACCGAGGGCTCGATCAATTGATTACGGAAGATACGGTGGAGATCGTAGGTCGCGAACACGAATACTGTACGCGCATTCTTCCATTCGATTTCTTATTTCACACCCATGTTTTCACTGCCAATGCCACAGTCGAAAAAATCAGGACGCACGAAGTCCGCAGGCTGCAATTCTTGGTACGAAAATTCGTCGATGACCTGAAAGATGGCGGAAAGATCTTCCTCTATAAGGCGCAGCAATTCTCTTTCACAAAAATGGAGCAACTTGCCCAACGGCTTAGTCGCCACGGGCCCAATCGCTTACTGTGCGTTACCTTGACGCCCAATGCGCCCAGGGTTGGCGCGGTGGAGCTCCTGTCCGACAAGCTGGCGCTTGCCTACATCGACCGGTTCGACGTCGACATGACCAGGTGCGCACTCGATGGCTGGTCGGTTATTTGCCAGAAGACGTTGTCGGGCTGGCGTTCCGAACGGACGACTATGGCGTAGCGTGCCTTCGTATTATGCGGCCCAAATGACAGAACTCGAAATAAGCGATGCTCTGACCGGCCTGTTTCGAGAAATTCTCGACGATCACCGGCTGGCGCTGAAACCCACGGATCTGGATCGCGATATACCTGGATTTGATTCGGCGAAAAAAGTTCATCTCGTTCTTGCGGTAGAGGAGCGGTTCTCCATCCGCCTCCACAGCCGCGAGATCGACATGCTCCGATCTGTGGCCGATTGGACAAACATCATTCTCATCCACTGCAATGGCGCCGCCTGAGGCCATGGGGCGAGCCGGCGCTCTATCAATCGGGTTCGTCGGAAACTGTCAGGCCGAATTGCTGCAACGCGCTTTTGCGAAGGCCACGCCTGCAGCCCAATTCGCCAGCTTCTATCATTTTTTTGACCTTAGCCAGGATGAGCTGGCGACCGCCCGAGCCGAGATTTGTGCCTGCGACGTGATACTGATGCAGGACATCCGGGATGCGGAGAACTACCCGCTGCGGGCTTCGTTACCACCCCATTGTCGAATTATCGCATTTCCCTTTCTGCGCTTTGCGTCGCCTTGGCCCTATGATGATTTCAATGGCCTGCGCGATAGCGTTGCGCGTAACCAGGATGATCCCGCCCTCCATGCCGTGACTCATTATGACGGCATACTCGGCCGGCTGCGTCGCGTGGAGCCGGACCCGCGGAACCGCTTCGAGGCCTACAAGGAATGCAAATTCAAGGAAATGATCGATCCGGCAAGGGTGCACGATTTTGAGACGCGCCGGCTGGAGGCGCTCGACGAACGCTTCGGGTTTGAGATCGGGCGCCACATCCTCGAGGGATTTCGCAAAACCCAGCTGTTCTACACAGTGAACCGGCCTTGCGGCGCAGTCCTCGCCCTCGTGCTCGAGTACATTTTCAAGGTGCTCGACCTCGCTCTGACAGCCCAGCCGGATGGCGTTCTCGACGAGCTGCGCCTCATTCAGGTGCCGGTTCATCCGTTCGTGGCGCGGCGCTTGTCGATTGAGTGGGCCGACCGGAAACGTCTATACCGCAATGGCGACCGTGAGATGAATTGGGACGGCTTTGTGCGTGCCTACATCGAACGCTACGGCTGAATTGAGATGTTCGCCGAAGACGGCCGCCGACCTGTTAAGGCGATGCGGGACAATTCCCCGGTTTCCCAAAGATCCTTAGCCACACGCCGACGAATTTTTCCGCTCGTCGTCTTTGGAATTGTTCCCGGTTCAAGCAGAATGACGTCAAGGACGGCGACACCGTGTTGCTCGACTACGGCTTCGCGAACCCGGTCAGCAATTGCCGTGACGTCGATGTGACCGCGATGGCTCCTTTCCACCTCCTGCACGACGACCACACGCTCATCGCCGGACGATGCAGGCGCCGCGAATGCCGCGCCGAAGCCTGCACGCAGGCACGCATCGGTCGCCTGCACGGTGTATTCGATGTCCTGCGGGTAATGGTTGGCACCGCGCACAATGATGAGATCCTTGATGCGGCCGGTGATAAACAATTCGCCATCCGAGTTCATGAAACCGAGGTCGCCTGTTCGCAACCAGGCGACGCCCACTTCGCCATTGATCTGACCGGCAAACGTTTCGTTTGAAGCCAGAGGATTGCGCCAATAGCCGCCCGCTACGTGAGCGCCCCGCACCCAAACCTCACCAATATAGTCGGCTGCAAGCCTGTGCTTGGTTCCAGGATCGACGATGGCGATCTCTTCGCCGTCCAGCACCCTACCGCAGCCGACGAGCTCCACTATATCCGAATCCCGAGCGGCCGCCGCGACCCTGCCGGCCTGTAGGGTGGCACGGTCAGCCGCGCGAATTACGGCCCCCGCACCACGTTCGCCCCCTGAAATAAGAAGCGTGGCCTCGGCCATGCCATAGCAGGGATTAAATGCGGAGGATCTGAAGCCAAAGGGTTCAAACGTCGCAGCGAATTTGCGCAGCGTCTCGGCGCGCACCGGCTCGGCCCCATTGATCGCGACGCGCCAGCCGGAGAGATCGACGTCGCGCATGTCCTCCGCGCGAAACCTCGTAACGCAAAGATCAAATCCGAAATTCGGGCCGCCCGCCACTTCGGCGCCGAGTTCACAAATGGCCTTTAGCAAGGTCAACGGCCGCTGCAAGAACGCCACAGGGGCCATCAGCGCGCAGCCGGCACCCAGATAGAAAGCCTCAAGGACATTGAGGATCAGGCCCATATCATGATGCAGTGGCATCCAGCAGACGTGTCTCGAACTGCGCGAATGACCCAAGGCACGCTTGATCATGTCCAAATTTTTAAGAAGATTGCCGTGGCTGACCATCACGCCTTTGGGCGCTGAGGTCGAGCCCGAGGTGTATTGAAGGAAAGCGAGATCACTTTTGGCCGGGCGGCGCATCCCAGACAGTTCAGCTGCCGGACTCGGCCATTCGTCATCGATATAAACCCAGGCAAGATGCTGGTATGCCGGGCCGTTCGCGCCGCGCGCAGCCAAGTCCGCCGTATAAGCCGCACTTGTCAACCCGAAGCGGGGATCGCAATCGGCGACGATGCTCGCCGCCGCATCGCGCCCGGCAATGCGCCGCGGCGGCGCCAGCGGCACTGCGATGACCCCAGCCGTGAGACAACCGAAGAATGCGACAATAAAATCGAGCCCTGGCGGAAAAGCCAAAATCGCGCGGTCGCCGACGCGGGCGCCTTGGGCGCACAAGGCCCGCGCAATATGGCGTGCCCTTGCGCACAACTCTCCGTATGTCAGATTCACCGCTGGACGACCGCTGGCGCTAAGAAAGCTAAAGGCCGTTTCGTCCCTTTGTTCTTGCGCGCGCGCATCCAGAAGGTCGACGATGGATGCAAAGCCAGACACCTCAGCACCGTCCCTATGGGGCCGAATTCGACCGCATCGTCGAAAGATGAGAGACGAGCTGGGAAATCGTCGGATGGTCCGCAATCACGTCGGGCGATAGCGCAACGCCAAGCCGCTCTTCAAGCGCGACCGCCAACTGTACCGACATCGCTGAATCCAGGCCAATGCGGCTGAATTTGGCGTTGGGCTTGACGGCGTTCGGGGCCACCTCCAGCATCTCTGCCACATAGGCGACGCACCAAGCCGTAAGGGCCACTTGATCATTTGACTGGGATGCAGGCTGCGATTCTTTGCTCATGATGCCAAACCACTATGGCGCGGAGCCTTTATTTGGGCAAGAGTGGCGGTGGGGACGAGCAACCTAACGCACACCGTAACATCCTGGACGGCATGACGGATATCGAGGCGACGCGGCAGCGCCTTGGCGCAATCGGGGCGAGGGCGGCGGTGTTTTCAAGCCCCGCGTTTCACCGCTTGCAGGTGCGACATTTTGCGTTGTTCGACATCGTGCCCCTCATCGCTGCGCCGACGATCCTAGCATTCGCGCGGTTCCCGAGCGCGTTGGATTGGTCGCTGTTCGCCATTTTCTGGCTCGCCACGGGGCTCGGCGTCAGCGTCGGGTTTCACCGCTACTTTTCGCATCGCTCCTTCGAAACGACCCGGCCGGTTGCCTTGACGCTGCTCGTGCTCGGCTCGATGGCGGCACGCGGGCCGATGATCTCGTGGGCGGCAATGCATCGCCGCCACCATCAAACATCCGACCGGGACGGCGATCTCCACTCCCCCAATCTGCACGGCTCCGGACTTGGCGGCAGACTGCACGGGCTCCTCCACGCCCATCTGACCTGGATGGTCCGGCATGACTATCCGAACGTGGTGCACTACGTCCCGGACCTCGTTGGCGACAAGGTCATCGCCCGCTGCAATCGGCGTTACTATTGGTGGGTGCTCCTCGGCCTGATCCTGCCGGCTGTTATCGGCGGCCTATGTACCGCCAGTCCTTCAGGCGCACTCTCTGCCTTTCTCTGGGGGGGCATCCTGCGGCTATTCGTAGTCGAGCATACCATGTCTGCCATCAACTCGTTGTGCCACACGATTGGGACCCGCAGATTTGCGGTACGCGGCGACAATAGCCACAATAATGCGTGGTTGGGATTTGCGAGCTGGGGCGAGGCGTTTCACAACAATCATCATGCCTTTCCTTGGTCAGCGGCTTTCGGGCTGCGATGGCACGAACTCGACCCGGGGTTCTGGTTTATTCACGCGCTCGAGCGAATCGGACTGGTGTGGCACGTCAAAACGCCTTCGATCGCAGCGATTACCCAGCGGGCAGCCGCCGAAGGCTGACAAGCACGCACAAGACCGGCTGGTAGACCCTACCGGGTATTTGGCCTTTGACGCGGCGGGCCTGCCGGGCGATGCTATGGCCGACCGGGCGAATCTTCCGGCCGCAACGCGATAACAACTCGTCTCAAGTGACCCAGCACTCGCGCGATACGCCGCAATTCTACCTGACTGCACCGTCGCCCTGCCCGTATCTTGCCGGCAAGGAGGAGCGTAAGGTTTTCACGCATCTGGTCGGCGAGCGCGCTCCGGAGCTCAACAACATTCTCACCCACGGTGGATTTCGCCGCAGCCAGTCAATCGCCTACCGGCCGGCCTGCGAGGATTGCCGCTCCTGCGTCTCGGTGCGGGTATTGTCGCGTGAGTTCCGGCCGACACGCAGCATGCGGCGCATTTTGCGTCGCAACACCGACATAACGAGCGACATGCGGCTGGCGACGCCGACCTCCGAGCAATACGCGATCTTCCGCGCTTATCTCGACTCGCGCCATCGCGACGGCGGCATGGCCGACATGACGGTGCTCGACTACGCCATGATGGTCGAGGACAGCCACGTCGAAACTCGCATCGTCGAATATCGCCGCGCCGCGTCCAGACGATCCAACCAGGGTGAACTCATCGCCATGGCGTTAACCGACGTGCTCGGCGACGGCCTATCGATGGTCTATTCTTTCTTCGAGCCTGATGAAGCGGCGCGTTCGCTGGGCACCTTCATGGTGCTCGACCACATCGCGCGTGCGCGGGCAATGGGTCTTGCCTACGTCTATCTTGGATATTGGGTGCGCGGCTCCGGCAAGATGGATTACAAGAGTCGCTTTCTGCCGCAGGAACGGCTGCTGCCGGACGGTTGGGCCAAAGTCGTGTAAAGGTAAGACAGGAACGCCAGATATCGGGAGGCGTCATGAAACTCTCGTCGGGACAATTCCAGGAATTCGACCAGCAAGGTTATCTGTTCTTTCCGAACTGCTTTTCCGAAGCGGAAATCGCGCTGCTGCGCGACGATGCCGAGGCGATCCTCAAGCTCGATCGGAAAGAGGTCTGGCGCGAGAAGACCGGCGCGCCGCGCACGGCGTTTGCCGCCCACACCTTCAACGAGACCTTTCGGCTCTTGACTTGCCATCCGCGGCTGGTCGAGCCGCTGCGCCAATTGTTCGGCGAGGACGTTTACGTCCATCAGTTCAAGCTCAACGCCAAGGCCGCGTTTGAGGGCGATGTGTGGCAATGGCATCAGGATTACGGCACCTGGGCGCGCGATGACGGCATGCCGCAACCCCGCGCCATGAACATCGCCGTGTTCCTCGACGAGGTGATGCCGATCAACGGTCCGCTGTTGCTTATTCCCAAGAGTCACAAGCAGGGCGTGTTCTCGGCCGGGCACGACACGTTGACCACGTCCTATCCGCTGTGGACCCTCGACAAGGAAACGGTGACGCGGCTTGCCGCCGAAGGCGGCATCGTGGCGCCGACCGGCAAGCCCGGCTCGGTGCTGATGTTCCACGGCAATCTGGTGCACGCTTCGCCGCCCAACATCACGCCCTACCCGCGCAAGATCGTCTATCTGACGCTGTGCGCCTGCTCCAACCACATCACCAAATTCTCCCGGGCCGAGTGGATCGCGCATCGCGATTTCACGCCAATCAAGCCGGTCGCCGATGACGCGCTCGTAAGCCACGCGCGCTCGCGCCGCGTCGCCGCGGAGTAAAGCCGTGAGTCTCCATGGCATGCTCGCCGCCCGCGCCGAAGCGCCGGTGCGCGTCGGGCTGATTGGCGCCGGCAAGTTCGGTTCGATGTTTCTGGCGCAAGTGCCCTCGATCCCTGGGCTCGACGTCGCGATGATCGCCGATCTCGATCCGGAGCGCGCCAAGGCCGCATGCCGAACGGTCGGCTGGGATTCGTCGCGCATCGCGCACACCCGTTTCACGGCACTCGGACGCGAGGCATGTGGTGATGAACGGGTCGACATCGTGATCGAGGCGACCGGCAATCCGGCGGCCGGCATCGCGCATGCGCTGGAGGCGTTCGCAGCGAAAAAGCACATCGTCATGGTCAACGTCGAAGCCGATGCGTTGGCCGGAGCGTTGCTCGCGCGCAAGGCGCGTGAAGCCGGCGTAATCTATTCGATGGCGTACGGCGACCAGCCGGCGCTGATCGCCGAAATGGTTGACTGGGCGCGCGCGGCGGGCTTTGCCGTTGCCGCGGCCGGCAAGGGCACCAAATATCTCCCCGCCTATCACAGCGTGACGCCTGACGGGGTGTGGGATCATTACGGATTGACCGCAGGCGAAGCCAACGCGGCCGGGATGAACTCGCAGATGTTCAACTCGTTTCTCGATGGCACTAAGTCGGCGATCGAGATGGCGGCGGTCGTCAATGCCTGCGGTCTCGACGTACCGCACGACGGCCTGGGCTTCCCGCCATGCGGTGCCGACGAGCTCGCCAGCGTGCTGCGACCGAAGGATTTAGGCGGCGCCCTCACCGGCGACGGCGTGGTGGAAGTGGTCTCCTCGCTCAAGCGAGACGGGACGCCGGTGCCGCGCGACCTGCGCTGGGGCGTCTACGTCGTATTCACGGCGCAAAACGACTATGCAGCCGCCTGCTTCAAGCAATATGGTCTGCCGACCGACCCGAGCGGCCGCTATGCGGCGATGTACAAGCCGTTCCATCTGATCGGGCTGGAACTTTCGATTTCAGTGGCCAGCGTGACGCTGCGCGGCGAGCCGACCGGAAGCTGCAAAGCATGGCGCGGCGACGCGGTGGCAGTCGCCAAACGCGCGCTCAAGGCCGGCGAAATGCTCGACGGCGAAGGCGGCTACACCGTCTACGCCAAGCTCATCCCCGCGGCGCGAAGCCTCGCGCTCGGCGCACTGCCGATCGGACTTGCGAGCGACGTCAAGCTCCTGTGCGACGTCGCCGTCGGCGAGTTCGTGAAAGCCGCCGAAGTTGCGCTTGACGACACGTCGCAGGCTGTGCGCATCCGGCGCGAGATGGAGCGCGACGCCCGGCCCTCAAAGGTCATGGCCGCCGAATAGGTGCCCGCCCGAACGGCCTTCGCCTTGTTCCTGAAGAGGGCAGGCCAAAATCACCTGGACTAAAGGTTTTTCAATTACCTTTCCCCGTAGCGATCACGTTACCGGCGAACCGGTAGCTGGCCTCCCAGATGTCAGATCGGAAGCCGCCCATCCGCCGGTAGTGTCTCAGTTTGAATTTTTCTTGTCCTCGTCCCAATAGCTCGTGTCGAGCTTCGGCAATATTGAGCGGGGAAGTGGACGGATGTGGCTAACGAGACCAGGCAAAAAGCCCATTCTCGCGGCCCCGAATAAGCGTTCCCAGACGAGCAGATGTTGACCGGCCCGGCTATTAACTTCGTGCTCTATTTCTTTGGTGCGATACGCGCACTTCCAGATTTCTCTTACGTTTACGGCAGTGAACCAAACGAATAAGATGAGTACCAAAACAAGGGCGACCCAAGGCAGCCCCCTGTGCGCTAAATCAGGCTGCCCAAAGAACCAAGTTAGTACAGCAGCCAGAGCTGTATAGACCTGGAATCCATATCCGGTCCGCGTCAATATTTCCGAGCGTAATGACCTATACTCCTCAAGCAGAATGTTTATCTTTTCTTTCTGTCCAATGCTGCCGGGATCGATCTGATTTGCCATTTTGCCCGTCTCCTTCCGAGAGTATCGAGGCTCATGCCGCTTGCTTCTTATACGGCCCGCGCTTGGCAGGCTTCGGTGCCGCCGCGTCCACCATTTTCGCCAGATCGGCTACCGACCAAAGCGTGTCGCTGATACCAGCGGCCATTGCGGGCGACAGCCCCCTCAGGCTTTTGTGCTGCTTCACGTAGTTGTACCAGACCGTATAAAGCGCGACCATCTGCATGTGGTTCTCAAATTTCTTCGAGAACGCATTGGTCAGCCGGGTAAAGCGGCGCATCTGCATTCGCATGGTGAGGTTCTGCCGTTCGGCATAGCTGGTCGAAATGTGCTTCGGATCGGGCGAACCCTCCACGCGGCGCTTCTCCGCCCCAATACACTGAGCCGGGCTGTAGCGGACTTGTGCGCCTTCCGGTGTCGCCCCGTAAATCTTCACAAGCTGGGCATAATCGACATCACCGCCGAACGCGCCTTCTACAGCCTCTAGGTAAGCCCTGTGGCCGTCGCTGGTGAGTTGCACGCGGTTCGCTAGACGGTCCCGCAGGTCATCCATAAAGGCGATGGCGTAGTCGCTATCACGCCCGCCGACCAGCCACGTAATGAGCAGCTTGGTATCGGCCTCGATAGCGGTCCAGGTCCAAGTGTCGCCCGCGCCCTCTACGGGCTTTTTCATGGCCGCGACGTTCTTTTGCTTCGCAGCCGTAAAGCTCCAGATTTCGTCCACCTGCACGCGGCGGGCCTTCACCCCCCGGACCTTGGCGTCATGGAACGACGCACATGCCTTCCCGGCGTCCACAAGCAGCTTGGCGACCGTATTGATGCTCACGTCGGCCACTCGCGAAATCGACCGCATGGACGACCCCTCGCAGAGCATGGAGAGGATTTGAACGCGGGTTTCGATGGGCAGCTTATTCATACTGAAACTATGCTTGACTTTCGCTCCTTTGTCAAGTATGAACTTGTCAACGAACCGTGATACGGTCCGCCGCCACTAACCGAGAAAGTGCGCTTGATGGCCGGAAACGACACCCAATCTGTCTTGCAGCATGGAGAGCTAGAATTTGATTTCGAAAAATCAAATTATTTTCGAGTGATCCACGTCGATGGTTTTTTCGGCGGGGTAGCCCCTGCAAGTCAACTCTTGCACATGGCGGTCTATAACGAACGACAACCCATTCCAAAAAAGGTCTTTCATCCTGTCCTGAATGGCGTTCTGCAGCCCGAAACTATACAGAAGCGAGAAACTCGCTCCGGCTTATTCCGCGAAGTTGAGGCCGATCTTGTGCTTAGTATGGAAGGAGCCATGGCACTCCGGTCATGGTTGGATGAGAAAATAACCGAAATGCAAAATACGCGCGCACAAATTCTTGCAATGATGCAAAAAGGATGACGATCGGATGCAAAATATCGCCGCTGCTACCGCGACTGCCGCTGCCGCTGGATTGATTCTGATGTCCGTCCCACACTCGCTGCCAATAAGTACCGGTATAGAACCAGGAACCTTTTTGGCACAGGAGCCGGCGACGATCGCCAATTCTGGAGTGCTTCAGGTCAAATTTGATTCGCTTGCTGCCGAATGGAGAAGGGAAACCCAATTCTCATCTTCTGTTACAGATATGGTGCTCCACCCGGCCTATCAACAAATTATCGGGCAGGGTATTGCGATGGTTCCCTTCATTCTTCGGGACTTGCAAAAAGGGCCAGATCATTGGTATTGGGCGCTAGGTGCAATCACTCAACAGAATGCTGCAGAGAATGCCTCGGAGGGGGATATTGAGGCCATTTGCGAGGCTTGGCTCGATTGGGGGAGGAAGCGAGGAATAATCGCTTGATTTTCAATGCCGCCGACTGCGCCTGCCTACCGTGCAGCGTTTCCTAAGCTCACCGACGACAATCACAGGCAATCGAGCCAATACGATCCTCGGTACAATTGTATCGGATATGCCGCTGGTACCAAGATGTGGTGGCAAGCGCTTCCGTTGATTGGCGGCAAGCGCTATTGGCCGCCTGGCGTACCCCAGCAAGAGACGATTGATGCTTATGTGAAAGCGTATGAGTTCAAGGGCTACTCGGTGTGCCCTGATGGCTCTTACGAACAGGGATATGAGAAAGTAGCCATATTTGCGCTAAACGGCGTACCAAAACATGCCGCTCTGCAGCTCGATGAATATTGCTGGACAAGCAAACTAGGCAAAGCTGAGGATATTCATCACCAGCTACTTGACCTAGAGGGCGCTCAGTATGGAAACGTCGTCCGTTATCTAAAGCGGACTAAGACGATCGCTCCCAGCGCGCCTTAGCAGCACGGCGAGCAATCGCTTTGCGCTTTGCACCAGAAAGCTTTGTGGCTCTAGCCTTGCCGCCCTTCAAGCCGCCTTTCCGGGCGCGCTCAATCAATTTGATGTTGCCTTCCGCCTTTTCGTCCGTCGCCTCGCCTGTCGCGATCTGCATGACCAAGACGGCGTTGCCAACTACATCGGATAAGCGCTTCTCGCCTTTGGGGCCTCGGGGCATGGACAGACCTTTCCTAGTGGGATTATGCCCTAGCCAGGTCTAGGCCGCTACTCTGCAAAAATTCAAACTGAGACACTACCCATCCGCCACATTCATTGTCAAACTGCCATTCATGGGGTAATTGTTATTTGAGCGCGGGACCGTGCGTTGCCGCACAGGAGCATTTCATGCACGGAATCGGAAAGGCCTTATTGGCATCTGCAGCGACCATTGTGCTGATATCGGGAGCTGTCGTGCTATCCACCGGCGAAGCTTCAGCTCAGTTCAATGTTGAGGGACTCATTCGTGGCGCTATCGCCCACGGCTATTACGGCGGCGGTGGTCGCTCCCCGCGGCATCGTAGATACCACGAGACGAAGCGCGACCGCCACTCGAAGGAGGCCCGGGACGAAACAAGGGGCAAGGGTAAGAATAAGTCGGACCACTCCGACAAGCAGACCCAGCAGGCAAACCAGACTAACCGTAGCAATGACGAACAGGCAAAGGATAAGGGTCAGTCACAATCCGCCAGCCCCGCGATGAGCGAAACACGAAGCCAGCAGCCGGCTGTCGACGTGCCGGCACTCACGCCTGAGCGGTAATAGTGCCCGGCTCCGAAGCGGGCGCGCCATATTTGATCAGGTGTTCTATTTGCTGCCGCTGACGCTGGGGTCCAGCCGATCGAGCGCTTGTTGGGCTCGTACGTTGCCGTTTAGGGCAGCCTTCCGGTAGTAGGCCACGGCCTGTTCGGTGTCCGGCGTGGTGCCGAGGCCCTTTTCGTACATATAGCCCAGCATATTCTGCGCCGCCGAGTCACCCCGATCGGCTGCCTTGACGTACCACTCCATCGCCTGGCTGTAATCGGCTGCCGGGACCCCCCTGCCGCTGAAATACATGTCGGCTAGATTCTTCTCCGCCTTGTGAAAACCTTGCGCGGCGGCCTTTCGATACCACTCCACCGCTTTGTTGTCGTCGCGCGGCAGCTGGTCACCGCCGGTCGCGTAGAGGAAGCCAAGGACATTTTGAGCGTCAGGATAGCCGCCGGTCGCGGCGCTTCGGTAATAGTCGACGGCCTTCTGCGGATTTTTATCGGTGCCAAGCCCCTGCTCGAACATCAATCCGAGCCTGAATTCCGCGCCGGGATCTTGTTGCTGCGACGCCCGCAGATACCAGGACATGGCATGCGAATAGCTCTGGCCGAGGCCGCCACGACCCTGAAGGTACATGTCGCCGAGATTCACCTCCGCTTTGACGTTGTCCTGGGAGGCCGCTTTTTGATACCACTCGACGGCTTTGACCTCATCGTGTTGCAGGCCATCGGCGCCCTCAAAATATTTGACGCCGAGCGCATTCTCGGCAGCCGGATCTCCGCGCGCCGCCGCCTGGATAATGCCAGCCAGGAAATTCGGCGATGATGCGGCGCTCGGATTGGCACTGCCCGCGCCGCTGTCGGCCGGCGCAACAGAAGGTGCCGGCGATCGCGGCAGTTTGAGCGATCCTACCGGTGCCGACGGGGATGTAGCCACGGCAAGCTTGAGCGTGGCCGCGTTGGGCGATGGTGTGGGAGTCATCATGGGGCCGCCAGATCCCGACGGCGGCTGTACGGTGGCCGTCTGAAGGTGGAGCGGCGGAGACGCCGCGCTTGTCGACTTGCTCGCCGAGGCCGGCGGTGCCGACAACGGCATCAGCATCGTGACCATGGCAAGCGTAAGTCCCAGCAGAACCACTCCGCCTGTACCGAAAAGCAACGGCAGCCGCAGATTGGGGCGGATGAATGTCAGCCGGTCAAGAATGGACGCGACCGGCGAGCGCTTCGGCGGTGGCTCGATGCGGCGCGGCGGCGTGCTGATCAGGCGCGTGCCGTCGAACACGATTTTCGGCGCGTCGGTACGCAAGACGGTGGCCCCAAGCGCGTCGCTGAATTCCCTCACCGACGCATAACGCTGGTCGGGACTTTTCGCCAAGCCGCGCGCCAGAGCTGCGTCGAGCCGGCTGTCGATCCCCGGTACGCGCGAACTCAATCGCGGCGGTCGCGCCTTGATGTGCGCCTGCATCAGCTCATACTCGGTGTCGGCTTCGAACGGCACCGAGCCGGAGAGAATCTCGTAGAGCATAATGGAGAGGCTGTAGATATCGCTGCGTCCGTCGGACTCCTCGCCGCGAACCTGCTCCGGCGACATGTAAGCCAGTGTGCCCAATGCTCCGCCGTCGCGGGTCAAACGCTGCGAACCGTGGACGCGCGCAATCCCAAAATCCATAATCTTGACGGTGCCATTCGCGGTTATCATCACGTTAGCTGGCTTGATGTCTCGATGAACGATACCCAGCGAGTGAGCGTAGGACAGGCCATCGGCAATCTGAGCAATAATGGCCAGGCTCTCCCGCACGCCCAGCGTACCGCCGCGTTTCCCGAGCAGATCTTCCAACGTTTCCCCACGCACGCATTCCATGATGAGATAGAGATTACCGCCTTCCGACAGCAGGCTATAGAGCGTGGTGATATTGGGATGCGTGAGCTTGGCGAGGCTGGTCGCCTCGCCGCGAAATCGATCAATGAAGCTTTTGTCGTTGACCAGCTCCGGGCGCAGCGACTTGATCGCAACTTCACGCTCGAGAACCGTATCGAATGCCGCGTGTACTTGGCCGATCCCGCCAGTGCCCAGCAGCTCTCTGATTTCGTACTGACCGACCATGGTCATGGCGCGGGCGCCTTCATCGGCGAAAAAATGCCGTTTGACGCAAGAGCCGCCATCCACGCCGAAAGTAACGAACAATTCCGGCGGGCGCTCCAGCCAACGCAAGGTTCCTCTGCGCGACTGCTTCCAAAGTCATTGATTGCCCGAATAGGTTCGCCTGCCCGATCTTCCGTATAGTTCGGACGGATCGAGCACCAGCGGGGGATCGGCATCGGAGTTGCGAGGCGGCTGCGCTTCGGCTGAACGATTAGGCATCGATATCTTGCTCGCGACCGGATTCTGAACAGCGGCCTCCTGCCCAGGCCATAAGAAGAGCAGTGCGACCGCGACGCATGCAATCAAAGCCACGCCGCCGGCAACGGGCACTATCGTCTGCATTGGGAAACCGAAGACCGTCTTGCGTTCAGCGCTGTCGATCCCCGATTGTCCCGCCGGATCCTTCTGCGCTGGTTTGGAGGCTCCCGAAGCCGACTCGGGCGCCGCCTGCTTGCTGTCGGGGCGGCGATACGATCCCGAGGGCCGTTCGGGGGTCCGGTACGATCCCGAGGGCCGTTCAGGGGTTCGGTATGATCCTGACGGCCGCTTGGGGTCGCTTCCTGCTGCGGTGCTGCTTTGCCGTGATTTGTTATTGGATTGAAACGGAGTCGCCTGCTGGCGCCGGCGCTCCTCCGCGGCCTGAGCCGGCTGACGCAATGCGTCGACGATGGTGGCGCAGAACCGCGCGATCGCCTCCAGCTGGACCGGCAACTGACCATCGGAATAGCGAAACATCTGCCAATCGACGTATTGTCGTTTGCCGATGACGGACAGCACTGGATGATCTCGCCATTGTGCTTCGTCTTGAAGCGCCGCGACCGGCACGTAAAGGATCGGAAAAATCAAGTCGCTGCGCGCCAGCACCTTTTCGCGCGCCACGAAGGCGTCGAATTCGAACTGACAGTAGCGGCTGTTGATCATTCGCGGTGTGACGATCGGGATGAAAAACGCAGATTGCGTCACCGCGGTGTTGATTTCCGATTCCCAAAGCTTGCCGGGAGCAATCGCCGCCTTATCCTGCCATAGACGGAACGTCGTCTTGGAGCGCCCGAGTTGGGCGCCCAATTCCTGCTGGATCGATTCTCGAAGCGCCGAAAGCCGGCCCTTATAAGCGTCGTCATCCTCGCGTGAATAACTGAAAAAGCCGACGATTTCTGGAAGTTCAGCCAATGTGGGCATGTCTATGGCCCTGGTTTGCGAGTGAATTGCGCCACCCCCTCGACTTCGACGGAACAACGCGGACATTCAGATGAACGGCATGACGACGGCTGCGCTCAGCACGAGTGTCTTCGGAGCCATATTGGCGTATTCTTGCCATCCTACGACAGGCTCACGTTGCGCGTTTGTCCTAAGTCCTGGTCTGAAGATTGATCTTCGACGTATTTGACGCGTCGCGTGGTACCGGCGAAGTCTGCACTCCCGTCTGCGCCGGCGAGCTTGGCCGTCGAAACGAGCTTGAACACGCCGACCGACACGTTATCGGGAGCTCCCGCGGCGTGCGCCGCCTTGATCAAGGCTTCGCAGGCTTCATCCGGAGCTAGGCTGACGGCGCGCTCCGCAATAGCCTTGTCCGGCACGACTCCGTAAAGACCATCCGTGCATAGGACAACCACGTCGTTGGCCTCGAGGCGAAGAGGTTCGGACCAGACCACGGGTGCAATGTCCACGTTCGAGCCGAGGGCTTGCAGGATGACATTGCTTACCGGGCTGTTCTGTGCCTGTTCGGGCGTGAGCTTTCCCTCGCGCACCAATTGGGCAACTAAGGTCTGGTCGTTGCTCAGCTGCCTGATGACGCCGTCGCGCAGCAGGTAGGCGCGACTGTCGCCGATGTGCCCGAGCCATGCTTGGTCGTCGCGAATTGCAACCGCGGTGCAGGTGGTCCCCATGCCCTTACATTCGGGATTGCTATTGGCCCAGTCCAAGATGGCGACGTTGGCGGCCAAAAAAGCCGAGCCCAACACGTGCGGCACCGGGCCGGGCAGCTCGTAGTAGACGCGCCTGATCGTCTCGGCCGCAATCGCGCTTGCGACCTCTCCGGCCGCGTGGCCGCCCATTCCATCGGCCACCAGCATCAGGTTGCCGCGCGCGGCCGCCGGATCGTCCGGCTGCGGCGAGACGAAACATACGCAATCCTCGTTGTCAGGGCGAACCGCCCCATTGTCGGTCCGCATGGCCCCTTGCGGACACAGGCGCGGCTGTGTCGCGTTGCTCGCCGTCACGCTTGCGGTCTCCCGTCAGTTTGCGCCCGCCTGCTGCGGCTCCAGCAGGTCGATGGCGTGGCTGATCGGCACTGCGAAACTGACGCGCGCGCCGTTGACCATTCTGTAATACGTGAAGATACCGATGATGCGGCCCTTATCGTTAAACACCGGTCCGCCGCTGTTGCCCTCTCCGGTCGCGTTGATGCTGAGCTGAATGGCATCGCCCGCCGTGCCATAGATGGTCGCTTCACCCGCCTCGTGAAGGTAGGTTCCAAGCCGCTGAACGATTCCTTCCGTCATCGTCGGTTCGGGGATTTCTTCATCCACCTTTTCGACCTGCCCCCCCTGAATGGTCTCCATGTTGATCTTGGTTTGCGCAGAAACGGCCGGATAGCCAAGCGCCATCACCCTGTCGCCGACTTGCACTGGGTCCGACTTTCCAAGTTCAACGGTTTTCAAGTCCTGCGCCGTATCGATCTTGACAAGAGCGACGTCGGCGTCAGTCGAGGCGCGAACCAATTGCGCCTCTATGCCGAGGCGGTCTCGCGGAAAACGCACTTCGAGAATCTCGTCACGGCCGGAGAAAGTGTGCTTCGTATCGTTTTCTCCGCCCAGATATGTCGCGTTGTCGTCCGAGAAAACTGGCGCCCCGCTGGCCGGTATCCAGTTCCTGAGATGTGCGAAAATGTCGTCGTTAAGGGATTCGCCGACCTGCACCACTCGCTTTTTCGAACCATAGGTATAAATGGCGGCCTTAGTATAGCCGCGGGCGTCGTCCCCAAGATCCCGGAAGGGAGTGAGCCAGCCGGCCGCCACGTGTTTGTTTGTTAGAATGAATCCGTGCTCCCCGGCGACAAACCCGGATCCCGAACCCTCTTCTTGTATGGGAAGATTCGTCCGGTTATCGTCTTGCAGCGTAAGCCAGCGATAAATCGTATCGTTCACCTTCACAAAGGCGGGGAAAAGTCCGTCCCTGGTCTTCACTACTTTCTGAAAAACCGGCTTGCCGGTAGCCAAGTCGAAGAGACGCCATTGGACGCGGATGTAAACAACCGTATTTCCATACTTGTCGTAGACCTGCTTCGGCGCCAAACCCAAAGAATTGAATTTTTCAGCCACCATCTGGTTGTCGCTCTTCTGCACTGCCTGGGTCTGCTGCGCGACCTCGGTCGCGGCAACCGAAAGCGTGTGCCTGTAGAACCAATATCCGACCACGGCGAAGACCGCGATGACGGCGGCGAGCGAGCCCATCCATACCCGGCTGGTCGATTTCCGCTGTTGAGTGAGCATGCGCAGCACAGTTTCCTTGCCAACGCCCGCCTTGGGGGGGTCGGCGGGAACGACCGAATCGAAATCCTTCGTTCCTTGGTAGGCGACCGCCTCGTGCGTTGCCGTTGAATCGGCGGCGACTGACGCAATGGCGCGCGTGACAGTCGTGTCCATCGCATCGATGACACGCGTCCGCGATGCCCAACTGGCGGGACGAGGCTGGACATCGAAGCTGAATTTCGCGCCATCCTTGCCAAGTTCGATGATGTCTTCGGGCGACAGCTCGACCTCTGACTCGACTGGTTCGCCATTGAGGAACGTGCCGTTGCTGCTGCCGAGATCGCGAAGCCTAAATACCGGATTGCCGCCGCCTTCCACTCTGACGAGTGCATGTCGGCGGCTCACGACATCGTCGCGACGTTGGTCAAAGTTGATCGTCGACGAAGGATCGCGCCCGATCGTAATTTCGCGAAGATCCTTGAGAAGAATTTGCTCGACCTGATTTGCTTTTGATCCGCTGATATGGCGGATGATGATGTGCGCCGCGCCGACGTCGCTCATGGAATCCCCTCGGAAAGCCTTAACCGGATATTATTGCAGGTTTTGCTCCGAGGAAATCAAAAGTGTTGCTTGTCTGGAGCCGATTTGCCTTACCGTTACCTCGCCGGTTGGCCTCACGACCAGCAACGGAAGGCCTTCAAAGCGGCAGCTTGGGTCCGCAGATCGCCGCTGTGTCGTCCTGGACACCGGGCGGATTTTCTTTAGCTATTACAGCGCATTAGCTTTCGATCAAAGCTGAACGTCGATGGCCTCAAAGCGGGTGATCTGACCTCTGGTCTGACCGTTCACTGGGCAATGGAAATGCGCGGAAGCCGATGGCCAACAAACCCTGCGCATGTCCGATTGATGCCTGAATTCAATTTGCGTCGGATGGCGGGGCCCATCGATGTGAATTTCTCAATCGAAGAAAAACTCCTAATGCAATGATTCTGTTGCAGTTTTATGATTAAGGCCGCTTCGAAGTTACCCGTCGAAAGAACTTGACCGGCAGCAAGCGGGCAGTTTGCCGCTGTTTATTAGTCGCCTTGCACAAGCAGGTAACCGTCGGTCGGTCGGGGCCAGACGAAAAGGCGGACCTTATCCATGCCGGTTTCTACGTTACCTTCAAGGATTTGGTAGCGCGTCCCCTTGGCGACCTGCCTGCATCCCGCAACGGTGTGGTAGTTGAACTGCGTGTCGTGCGCCACGGCCAGGTACTCTGGAAAGTTGGCTCGGTTCTGACAGAACAATTCGTTGCCTTTTGCCTTGAGAGATTTTGCCTGCGCGCCAGCGATGGCAATTCCGAGGACAACCAAAGCAATCGGCAGCGAGCGTTTCATTATGTCCCTCCATTTCTGTGGCCGTCATCATACGTCAGTTTCGTGAAATGCAGAAGGCTCATACCTATATTAGTTCCAACAGAAATGAGTACGCATGCCGGTCGCCACTTGCTCGCCCGATAGGGATGGTCGAGGTCGTCGCTCCGCTCAGGTGCGACGGCACGCCTGCGCCTCGCACCTACGCGGAGTACGCGCTCAACTCCAACCGGCGAACGGCGTTAGTTATCGCGGAGCGCCCCGTTGTGCGGACTAGCCAAAGCCACACGAATTAACGGGTCAGCCAAATGCTCCAAGCAGGAGATAGCTTAAGACCGCCATCAACGCAGAGGCCGGCAAGGTCACAATCCAGGCCACGACGATGTTGCTGGCGATATTCCAGCGCACGGCGGATACCTTGCGCGCGGCGCCCACGCCGATCACCGAGCCGGTCACGGTGTGCGTCGTCGATACCGGAATGCCGATGAAAGTTGCCGCAAACAGCATGACTGCGCCGGCGGCCGAGGCGCAACATCCCTGCGCCGGGGTCAGTCGCGTGATCTTCGAGCCGACGGTGCGGATAATGCGCCAGCCGCCCACAAAGGTGCCGATGGCCATGGCCGCTTGACAGGTGATCACGACCCATAGGGGTATGTAGAATTGGGCGCCCAGATGCCCCTGTGAGAACAGCAAAACAGCGATAATCCCCATCGTTTTTTGCGCGTCATTGCCGCCGTGCCCCAACGAAATGAGCGATGCCGCACCAAATTGCAGCCATTGGAATGTAGGCTCGACGCCGCGCGGATTGGATCTCGCAAATGCCCAGGAGGTCGCTAATACGAGCAGGAGCGCCAGGAAAAATCCCAGGAGCGGCGACAGCACGATGAAGGCGGCCGTGATGCCCAGCCCCCACCAGACGATGGCGCCGATCCCGGCCTTCATCACCCCGGCGCCCACCAACCCGCCAATCAAGGCATGCGAACTGCTGGACGGGATTCCGGCCCACCAGGTGATGAGGTCCCAGAAAATGGCGCCAAGGAGCGCGCTGCAAATCACGCGCGCATCCATGACGTTCTCGGATACGATGCCGACGCCCATGGTCCGCGCCACGTGAACGCCGAAGACAAGGAACGCGATAAAGTTGAAAAACGCGGCCCAGATAACCGCGTAGCGCGGCCGCAGCATGCGGGTTGAAACCAACGTCGCAATCGAATTCGCGGTATCGTGCAAGCCGTTCAAAAAATCGAACGAGAGCGCGACCGCAATCAAACCGATCAGAAGAGGTAGGCTCAGTTGCCCTGTCATGTCGCGTCGGAATTCAGAGCTGATCGATGACGAGCGAGCTTATTTCTTTTGCCACATCCTCGAATCGATCGACCACTTTCTCCAGATGATCGTAAAGCTCGGAACCGATCAGAAAATTCATCGCATTGCCCTGGGCCGTTTGCGGCCGGTTGGCCAGAAACAACGCCTTCAACCCGCGATTATAGACATCGTCCGCCTCTTCCTCGATGGCGATGATCGACGCGGTGATGTTGTTCAGCCGGCCGGCATTGTTGCCGATCGATCTCAGCAACGGAACACCCTGCACGACCAGCTTGGCGGCCTGGACGATGATTTCGCTCATCTGCTGCATGTGCGGTTCAAAATTCTTGACCTCGAACAGAACTATCGTCTTTGCGGTTTTGTTCATCTGATCGATGGCATCGTCCATCGAGGTGATCAGATCTTGAATGTCAGTCCGGTCGAACGGAGTGATGAAGGTGCGGCGGACGGTGACCAGCACGTCCCGAGTCACCTGGTCGGCCTCCGCCTCGCGCTGGAAAATCTGACTGCAGTAGGATTCCACGGTGTCACCGCCCCGCAGCAACCCGCGTAGCGCCTCGGCTCCGGCAAGAATGACGGCCGCGTGCTTCTCGAATAGATTGAAGAAGCGCTCCTCCTTGGGCATGAGCGCCTGAAACCAACCCAGCATCTCAGCTGCCCGTTGTGGTGATGGCAAATCTCAAATTCGCGGTGAGTCTATCATCTCTCGGTCCAGCACGCCTCGCACCGCACGGAGGAGCTTTATAGACGGAGATCGCGGAGATCAACACCGAAGGCACAATGCCAAGAGACCACGTCAGGATGATCGCGGCGGCGTCGGAAGCATCTTCGAAGCGCCATTCGCCGCGGATCCGAAGGCGCCGGCTTCCATGCGGCTCGGCCGAAGTTCGCCGGTGGCCTCAAGTACCGGATAGGCGACGGAACAGATGTGCGAGTGAATGCGCTTGAGATCGCTCAAGATGTCGAGGTGAAGCGACGTGGTTTCAAGGGTCTCGGGACGGCCTTCCCGCAGGCGCTCAAGGTGCCGATCCGCCGCGGCCAACTCGGCTTGGCGCAGCTCGGTTTTTTCGCGAAGCAGTCTCCGCGCCGCGTCGACATTGCCGGTCATGAATATCCCGAAGGCGGCCTGCAGGCAGTCGATGACGCGCTTGTGAAAAGCGCTCAGCTCGGCGGCGCCCTCGGCCGAGAATTGATAGCGCCTTTTGATCTTCTTCACCGCCAGCTCGCACAGGTTCTTGTCGATGATGTCGCCGATGTGTTCGAGATTGATGGTGAACGAGATGATCTCCATGGCGCGACGGCCCTCGCGGTCATCGAGGCTGTCGCGCGTCAGCTTGGTGACGTACAGTTTGATCGCCTCGTTCAGCCGATCGACGCTATTGTCCATACGCGACACATCGCCGGCGAGCTTGCGGTCGTTGTTGAGAATAGCTGTCATAACGTCGCGCAACATGGTCTCGACAACGTCGCCCATGCGCAGCGTTTCCCGGGCCGCGTTGGCGAGCGCCAGCGGCGGGGTTTGCAGCGCGGCCTCATCGAGATGGCGCGGCGCCGCCGGATCGGCTGTCTGCGGCTTTTCCGGGAGAATGCGCTCCAATAGCCACGCGACGCCGCCGAGTGGTCCAATGAACAGCGCTGCCAGCGCCACGTTGAACAGCATGTGGAACTCGGCCGTCATCTTCGCCGCGTCCGGCTGGAGCGCCGTCATTGCTTGCGCGATGGGATCGAGGAAGGGCAGCACGATCACGACACCGACCACCCGGTTGATCAGGTTGCCGAGCGGCAGCCGCCGACTCGCTGGATCGCCGTGGATGCCTCCCTCGATCAAGGGATTGATGGCGCTGCCGAGATTGGCGCCGAGCACCAGCGCCAATGCCGCCGCCGGCGTGACGAAGTGCCAATAGGCAAGCGACATCACCAGCAGAACGACGGCAACACTCGAATGCGCGGCCCAGGTCAACGCCGCGGCGATAAGGATACAAAGGACCGGGTCGTTCGTGATCGAGGCCAAAAGCGCGCGTGCAACCGGCGCTTGCTCGGCCGGAGCCAGCGTGTTGAGCAGAACGTGCAGCGCCAGGAGGATCAGTCCAAGACCGATGCCAATGCGGCCGATAGCGCGGGTGAGGCTGCCGTCGCCAATGCGGAAGGTAACCACGCCGATCACCAGAAGCACGGGCGCGACGGCGGAAATATTGAACGAAAGAACCTGGACGATCAGGGTCGTCCCCACATTCGCCCCGAGCATGATGGCGAGCGCGGGAACGAGACTGACTATGCCCTCGGCGGCAAGCGAGGTCGTCATCAGCCCGGTCGCCGTGCTGCTCTGCAGGAGCGCGGTCAAGCCGAGTCCGGCCGCGAACGCGCTAAAGCGATTGCGAAGCGCCCTGCCCAAGATGCGGCGCAAGTCCGGACCGAAGGCGCGCAGCACGCCCGTGAGCACCATGTGCAGGCCCCACAGCAGCAGGGCCACGCCACCCATCAGATCGAGGAGAACAATGCTTCCCATCGTGGCCGATCTCGGTCGTCTCGATGCCGGCCAGCGGCACGGTCCGGATAAGGATTCAACACTGAAACAGCTGACGGTTCGGTAAATAGACCCGCTCAGGGGCAACTTCCACCGGTTCGCGCCCTTCGAGGTGCCGTCAGGCTGCGGCCGAATACGCCGGCAAGCGCATCGCTGGAGCGGGAATTATTATCGGCTCTCGTCGCGTGCGGCCCACAAGCACGGACGGATCCGGCGTGAAATCATCTTTTATTTGATTTCCTTCAGTTCGATCGGATTTTACTTCAGTCGTCGCGTGCCTTGCCGTTTTCGGCCACGCGGCCGGACCTATTTTTGAACTTATTGTTCTTCGGAAAGCCCTTGGGCGCCAGGCGGCCGGCATCACCGCGGTTGCCGCGCCAGTCGGCCAGATCCTTGAGCGACAGCGTGAAAACGCGAGCGGCAGAATCAGTCCACGTGAGTCCTTTTTCCACCTCAAAGGTCTTGATGTCGTTTAGACCTCCGTCCTTGTGGCGCTGTAACCGCACGCCGCGGCCGCGGGCCATTTCCGGCACCTGCTCGATGGGAAAGACCAGCATCTTGCGATTTTCGCCGATGGCGGCGACGAGTTCGCCCTCGACCGTCGCGATCGCGCGTGCCGCATCCGGCGGTGCGACGTTAAGCACCTGCTTGCCCTTGCGCGTATTGGCAAGGCATTCGTCCTCGGCGACGATGAATCCCCTCCCCTGCGCGCTCGCGACGATGAGCTTGCGTCCGCCCTCGTAGCGGAACACGTCGACAATCCCGGCCTGCTGATCGAGATCGATGAACAAACGGATCGGCTCGCCGTGACCGCGCCCTCCGGGCAGCTTCGCCGCGTCGATGGTGTACAAGCGCCCGTTGCTGGCAAACACCAGAATCTTCGATGTGGTCTCGGCAAAAAACGCATGGTCGAGCGCGTCGTCGGCCTTGAAAGTCAGGCTCGACAAGCCGGCGACCTGGCCGCGCAGGGCCCGGATCCAGCCCTTTTCCGAAACCACCACCGTGATCGGCTCGCGCTCGACCAAAGCTTCCTCGATCGCGGCGTCATCGTGGGTAGGAGCCTGGGCAAATCCGGTACGGCGTTTGCCGAGGGACGTTTTCGTACCGAATTTCTCTCGTACCTCGCGAATTTGCTCGGCGATCGTCTTCCACTGCTCCTTTTCCGAGCCCAGCAAATGCTCGATCGACTTCTTCTCCGCGCGCAGTCTTTTATCCTCGCCGCGGATTTCCATCTCTTCCAGCCTGCGCAGATTGCGCAGCCGCATGTTGAGGATGGCCTCGCCCTGCACGTCCGACAACTTGAAGGTTTTCATCAGGACCGGCTTCGGCTCGTCCTCACTGCGGATGATTTTGATGACCTTATCGATATTGAGATATGCGACCAGATAGCCGCCCAGAACTTCCAACCGATGCTCGATCTGGCCGAGCCTATGGCGCGAGCGGCGCAGCAGGACGTCGCGGCGGTGCGCCAGCCACTCGGAAAGCGCCTCGGCGAGCCCGACGACCCGCGGGACGCGTCCGCGCACCAGCACATTCATGTTGAGCGGGATACGGCTTTCCAGCTCCGTGAGCTTGAACAGGCTCTCCATCAACAGCGCCGGATCGACGCTGCGCGAGCGTGGCTCGAACACGAGCCGCACGTCATCGGCCGACTCGTCGCGCATGTCGGCGACCAGTGGCAGCTTCCTGTCATTGATGAGCGCCGCGATCTGCTCGACCAGCCGCATTTTCTGCACCTGCCACGGGATCTCGGTGACGACGATCAGGAAGGTGCCGCGTCCGGTATCTTCGATCTTCCAGCGCGCGCGCAGGCGAAACGACCCGCGCCCGGTCGAATAAGCGTCGGCAATTGCTTCCGGCGGATCGACTACAATGCCGCCGGTCGGGAAATCGGGACCCGGAACGTATTTCAACAGCGTGGGGGTACGGGCATTCGGCTGCTCGATCAGATAGAGCGCCGCGTCGCACAGCTCGGCGATGTTGTGCGGCGGGATAGCTGTTGCCATGCCGACAGCGATGCCCTGCGCGCCGTTGGCCAGCAGATTGGGGAAAGCCGCCGGCAGCACCACCGGCTCCTGCGACAGCCCGTCATAGCTCGGGCGGAAGTCGACCGCGTCTTCGTCGATGCCGTCGAGCAGGAGACGGGCGGCCTCGGTCAGGCGCGCTTCGGTGTAGCGGTAGGCGGCGGGATTGTCGCCGTCGACGTTGCCGAAATTGCCCTGCCCGTCGACCAGCGGATAACGCGAGGCGAAGTCCTGAGCGAGGCGCACCAGCGCGTCGTAGATCGCCTGGTCACCGTGCGGATGGAAATTGCCCATCACGTCGCCGACGATCTTGGCCGACTTCTTGAACGTCGCGCCGGGGTCAAGGCGCAGGAGCCGCATCCCGTAGAGGATCCGCCGGTGAACGGGCTTGAGCCCGTCGCGCGCGTCCGGCCGCGCGCGGTTCATGATCGTCGACAGCGCATAGGCGAGATAGCGCTCTTCGAGCGCCTCGCGGAGCGTGATTTCCTGCACGTCGCCGGATTTTTCCGGGGGAATCAGTTTCGTAGCCATGGTGAGGACGGGTTAACGCCGTTGCCGGCGGTGAACAAGCGACGGCAGTGAAGCCTCCTCGTCATGAATCATGGCATGGACCGGAAAGGGCAATGGGATAAAGTGGCTTCTCTTCGCTCTTTTTCGGCGCCCTTTCTTCGAGGCGCATTTTGTCCTGGCGTGTCTTTCCGCGCGCCAGGCCTCGGCTGGAGATAGGCATGCGGAACATTGCTATTGCCGGAGCCGTCCTCGCATTCGCATTCGCTTTTGGCACCGTGCAGCGAGCCGACGCCTTTCCGTCTGCGCCTGCCGCGCAAGCCATCGCGATGCGAGACGCCAGCCCCCTGCAAAAGGTCCATGATACGTGTCGATGCAGCCGGTCGCGGCCGGCACGGCAATATTGGCGATGGGACCACCGGCCAATCTGGGACGATCCCTGGCAGGTGCTGCGGCCGACTATTTGGGGAAGCCCGGAGCCGTACCTCGTGCCGGCCGACATTTGGGCGCGCAAATGGCACCTGCCCCAGCGCCATGTCTGGGGCTGGCATCATCATCCGCACTGGTAGGAAGAACCGTGGCCGGTAATGAGGAGCGGAGCGGGAATGCGCAATAGGACCATCCTGGTGGCCATCGTGGTGGCATTGGTGCTGCCGACTGCGGCTCAAGCTGCGGTCGTGCCCGCAGTGACCGCGGCTTTGCTTAGTGAGACGTCGGCGCCGGTCCAAGACGCCGCCATCTTCTGCGGTCCGCTCGGATGCGGTCCCGTTTGGCCCGGACCGCACAGTCGGAAAAAAGACTGGGGACCGTGGGGCCACGTGTATCGTCCCGCCTGCCCAACTAATTATTACTATGCCTGCAGGCGCGGCCCGCTCGGCTACGGCCAATGCGCCTGCTGGCCGTACCGAAGATGGTAGGCGGGATCAGCCAGCAACCCGCGGGCTGCCGGCCTCCGGAAAGACCCGGCCGATGGCTGTGACGAAACGGGCACGCGCGTCCGGCAGGTCAAGACCACGCGGCGCAAAGGCGTGACGCTCAAGGAAAAACCCGGTGAGCGCGAAGGCATCGGCAAGATCGGCCGCCGAGGCCCCCTCCTCCGCATGCAGGAAGCCGGGCAGCCGCAGCAACCTGTCGCGATAATCCTCTCCGGCGGCGCGCGAGACGGCCCGGCCGGAGCGCGGCGAGACATAGACCAGATCGGCAGTCGCTCCGGTCGCCGCGCATGAGCCGAGATCGAGGCCGAAGCCAAGCTCGGCTAGAAAGGCAAGTTCGAAGCGGGCGATCAGGATTGCGGCGGTGCGCGGGTCGTCGATGGCATCGAGGATCGCTTCCAGCGCCGAAAAAATGCGCCCATGCGGCTCCCGCTCGGCAAGCACCCGACACAACGCCGAAAGATGGGTCACACCGTGGACCGCGTGCGCCGCGGCCAACAAGCCGGCCGCGCGCAGGTTAATCCCTTCGACGGCATAATAGCCCAAATGCTCGTCGAGCCGTGCGCGCCAAGTGACCCGCAGCGAATTGCCCGGCTGCAGCAGGCCCCGCAGACGCACGCCGGTGCCGCCACGCACTAGGCCAAGATGCCGACCGTGCTCTCGCGTCATCAACTCGAGAATGACGCTCGCTTCGCCATGCCGCTTGGCGCCGAGCACGATGCCTTCGTCGGCCCATTGCATGGCGCGAATGTAATGCTCTCATCGTTTCGTTTCAGGGGCCTCGGCCCGATGCCCGGCGGCATCGAAGCGCGCCGAAATCCCTACTCGCGTAAACATCAATAAATGGATCGGCGGGGTGCGCCAACGAAACGGGCTGACCTGACCTAGTCTCCACCCTGCGGCGCGACAGGCGGAATGCAGGATTCCGATCGTTATTCGGCAGCATGTCGATCCAGTGTCCGTGCCTATACCTCTCGCGATTTTCTCAAAATGCGCCCCTCGCCGCGGAGGCCAAAAGCTAAGCCGCTTGTCGGTTCGCTCACCGACCAGATCGGCACAATTCAGGCGTTGGAGGCGTTGCGACGTCGACCTGTACCTCGATAGCAGGCGATCGACATGACAATGCCACCCGATGAGTTGATGCTTGGGCCACTGACGCATTTCCCGAATCGAGCCCTCGGTGATCCGCCAGCGTATCCGTACCGACCTGAAAACGGGCATTCGGGCACGGCAAGACGCTTGACCGTGCGCGCACACCGGCGGCAAGGCGCCGAGCGCCGTCAGGAAGCACTTACAGACCGGAACCGGCATCCACGAGACGGCGGCCATTCGGCCGCGTGTAAAAAGCGTGTTCCCGGACTACCATGCAGCGGTGCACCAACTCGATTTTGGATATGGCGATTTAACGAGATCGTTAACGGCGGAGGCCGCCGCGTCAACGTCGCGCGCGACGGGTCTGTTTCCTCATGATTGGCGATGGATCGGCCCCTCCATAAAGCGAAATCGTCGCCATGTGGGGACAGGCGGGCTGTTGCTTTCTGCCTTGCCGCAGGCGGATTTTATTTGAACAATAAATTTTCCGTAACATATTGATATTATTGATATTTACGAGAAAATCATTTGACCATAAGAGCCTCGTGCAATAGCGTCCAAACAACGCTCAGGAGGTAAATGCGCCATGCGAACAACAAAACGAATCATTGGACTAGGTACGATTGGACTAGGTACGGCGGTTCTTGGTCTTGCACTCGCGGTGCCGGCATTTGCCCAGGAGCCGCGTCCTTGCATCCATTTTCAGACAGGCTGCTCCGACGCTCCATACCCTGTGACCGAGTCGGCTCCGAAACATGTGGTTCGGCAAGCATACCACAGGCGTGCGCATCGGCCTTTGTACGATGTGAGGGCTCATCAGGAGGCCGCATTCGTCCAACCGGCCGGTTGCGTCCGTTTTCAGACAGGCTGCTCCGACGCGCCTTACCCTGTGACCCATCCCTGAAGGACTACGGCGAAGAGAGGCGGCGCAGTCTGCAACCCCCGCGCCGCTTCCCGTCGCCTTGGGCCTCGCGCAGGCTCTATCTTGGCGGGAACTCCAGTCCCATTTGTCGATAGCGCTCCGGGTCATCGCCCCAGTTCTCGCTCACCTTCACGAACAGAAAAAGGTGGACAGGGTGCTCGATTTCCGTGGCGATTTCCGCGCGCGCCGCAGCGCCGATTGCCTTTAGGGCTTGCCCGTTCTTGCCGAGCACGATCTTGCGCTGGCTTTCGCGCGCGACGTAGATCGTCTGCTCGATGCGCACGGAGCCATCTTTTAGTTCCTTCCAGGCGTCGGTTTCGACGGTGGACTGATAGGGCAACTCCTGATGGAGCCGTAGATAAAGTTTTTCGCGGGTGATCTCGGCCGCGAGTTGACGAAGCGGTGCATCCGAGATCTGGTCCTCGGGGTAGAGCCAGTGGCCCGGCGGCACATTCTCGGCGAACCAGTTCCCGACGTCGGCGACCCCGCTGCCGGTCAGGGCTGAGATCATGAATGTGGCGGCAAACCGGGCGCGCTCGTTAACCCTTTGGGCCAGCGTCAGCAGCCCCGGCTTGTCCGCCACATCGACCTTGTTCAGCACCACAACCTTTTTGGGCGAGGACACATTTGCCAAGCCGCGCACGATGGTCTCGTCCTCCTCGTTGAGGCCGGTCCTGGAGTCGACGAGCAGCGCAACAATATCGGCATCCTGGGCGCCGCCCCAGGCTGTCCCGACCATGGCGCGGTCAAGCCGGCGGCGCGGGGCAAAGATTCCTGGCGTGTCGACAAAGATCAGTTGAGCCGGACCGTTGACGGCAATGCCCCGGATCAGAGTCCGCGTGGTCTGCACCTTTGGCGTAACAATGGAAATTTTCGCGCCAACCAGCGCGTTGATGAGCGTCGACTTGCCGGCATTTGGCGCCCCGATCAGAGCAATGAAGCCGCAACGGGATGCCGGGCCCGGCGGCGCCCGCTCGGGCTCAGCCATTGAGCCGCGCGGCTTTTACGCCCTCGCGGGACAGCATGGCGGCGGCAGCGGCCTGCTCGGCGGCGCGTTTGGAGCGCCCCGAGCCTTCGGCCGCGGCAAAGTTCGGAAGCTGCACGGCGACGCGAAACACCGGGCTGTGATCGGGACCGGAGCGCTCCACTTCGCGGTATGCCGGCGTGGGTAATCCGCGCGCCTGCGCCCATTCCTGCAATACGGTCTTGGGATCGCGCAGCGGCTGTGCCGTCGCCCGCATGCGCTCCTGCCACAGCCGTTCGACCAAAGCAGCCGCCGCCGGGTAACCGCCGTCGACATAGACCGCGCCGATCAGCGCTTCGCACACGTCGGCAAGGATGGCAGGCCGCTTCCGCGCTCCGGCATTGACTTCCGACGAACCGAGCTTGATCGCGGTTCCGAGTTCGATCGTGACGGCGATCTCGGCGCAGGTCTCCTTGCGCACGAGGTCCGCCAACCGGCGTGACAACTCGCCTTCATCCGCCCGCGGAAAGCCGCGAAACAGCATGTCGGAAATGACGAGGCCGAGCACGTGATCGCCCAGGAATTCAAGCCGCTGGTACGAGCCGGTGCGATTACGCGGTCCCTTGAGCGCGGAAATGTGCGTCAGCGCGCAGGTCAGCAGCAACGTATCCTGAAAGCGATAGCCGATGCGTTTTTCCAAGACCGAACCGGCCTTGCGGCTGCGACGGGTCTCTGTATGGCCTTCGCCAGACGCGGCCGGAGCGACGATAGCGTCTGCGACAGGCGATTCCGGCTGCGGCGCAGCCGCAGATTTGATCTTTTTTCCGCGCCCGCTCATCGCACCAGTGTGAACAATCGGCTCCAGCGCACCGCCCAAGGCCAATCCCAAATTTCCCACGCCGGAGTATTGTGCCCGATCGAGAAGAAGATGAGCTGCGCCCTGCCGATCAGATTCTCGAAAGGAACGTAGCCGACGGCGCTGAGCACCCTGCTATCGGTCGAGTTGTCGCGATTGTCGCCCATCATGAAATAGTCACCGGCTGGGACCTGGTATACCTCGGTGTTGTCGAGAAAGCCGTTTTCGGTGAAATCGTGCGTGATGTAGCTCACGCCGTCGGGCAGCGTCTCGCGATAGCACATGACCGGCTGGCCCACGTCTTCATGGGGGACGCAGCCTTGCGTGACGCGCTCGCGCTTGACCGGCACGCCGTTGATGTAAATCACGCTATGGAGCACTTGAATGCGATCGCCCGGAAGGCCGATCACGCGTTTGATGTAGTCGATCGATGGATCCCTCGGCAGGCGGAACACCACGACGTCGCCCCGGTGCGGCCGCGCAGCAAAGATCCGGCCGGAAAAAAAGTCAGGAGAGAACGGCAGCGAATAATGGGTGTAGCCATACGAATATTTGGAAACGAACAGATAATCGCCGACGAGCAGCGTCGGAATCATCGAGCCTGACGGAATATTGAAGGGCTGAAACAGAAAGGTGCGGATGACGAGAGCGATGATCAGCGCGTGGATGACGACGCGGACGGTTTCGCCCAAGCCGCCTTCTTTCTTTTTCGTCCCGGTTTGCACGCTCATCCGCCGTTGTCCGATGCTCTTTATCAAATCGCCCCACGTGCACCCCGCGTCCTTGTAGCCGCTGGACAACGGCCGCGCAATTGCACGCGGGCTTTCGCCGCGGACCGCGGCTGTTCGGAATTAGTAGATTTCGCATGGGCTTAGCGCCCAGGTGCACGACGCCGCAAATTTTCATCGCTGGCTATCGAGGAGGGTCGAAGGCGTTGCGGTGCGTGATTCACTCAGGGCTGGCGACAAGCGCCCAGATGATCACAAAGGCCTGCGCCATTGGCCCCTCGTCGGTAATGGTAACCTCGATCCGCACCTCGTAGCCTTTCGGCGTGATCCCCTCCAGCCGGCGTTTGGCGCCCCCAGTCAGCTCCATGGTTGGCCGGCCCGACGCCAGGTTCACCACCCCCATGTCGCGCCACCACACGCCCGCGCGCAAACCGGTCCCGAGTGCCTTGGCGCAAGCCTCTTTGGCGGCGAAGCGCTTCGCATAGGTCTCGATGCGGTTTCGCCGCTTTTCGGCGCGCGCGCGCTCGCTCGCGGTGAATACGCGGTCGATGAATCGATCGCCGTGACGCTCGATGACCTTGGCGATCCGGCGCACGTCAGTGATGTCGGAACCGATTCCGAGGATCATCGCGCCCCACCGGATAGAACAGCGCTGGCGGCTCTGCCGCGATCCATCGCCGCGCGCATTCTACGAACCGTGGCACCAAGTCCCTCGAAGATGGCCTCTCCGATCAGGAAATGCCCGATATTAAGTTCAACGATTTCGGGCAACCCGGCGATCTGCTCTGCAGTCAGGAAATCGAGACCATGGCCGGCATGAACGTCCAGGCTCATGCTTCTGGCCAGCGCCGCTCCCTGGGCCACGCGAGCGAATTCCGCGTCGGCGGTTACGGCATTGCCGGCAGCCAAGGCCTCGCACCACGCGCCTGTATGAATCTCGATCACCGGCGCACCCAGCGCCGAGGCGGCCTCGATCTGCGCCGGCTCGGGGGCAATGAAGAGGGAAACCCGGATGCCGGCGGCGGCGAGCTGCTCGACTACCGCCGCCAAACTCTCGCGCTGACCGGCGGCATCGAGCCCGCCTTCCGTGGTCCGCTCCGCCCGCCGTTCCGGAACGATGCAAGCGGCATGCGGCCGCACCTTGCAGGCGATCGCTGCCATTTCCCGCGTCGCCGCCATTTCCAGATTGAGGGGCTTTGCGATGCGCTCGCGAAGCCGAACGATGTCGTCGTCGACGATATGACGGCGGTCTTCACGCAGATGCGCGGTGATGCCGTCCGCACCTGCCGCAATTGCAACCTCGGCGGCCCGCACCGGGTCGGGTTGGCGGTCGCCGCGCGCATTCCGCACGGTGGCGACGTGGTCGATATTGACCCCAAGGCGGATGGGAGGAGGAGCCGGCATGTCTGTTCGCGCAATTATCCGTTCACGCGTTCGGCGTTGGCGACGACCTTCTTGGCCCGCAATTGCGAGATAATCGAAGTCAGGTGCTTGAGATTATAGACTTCGAGATCGATGGTCATCTCGGTGAAATCCGGCGATTGCCGCGTCATTTTCACATTGTCGATGTTGCCGTCATGCTCGGCTATCACCTGCGCGATTTGCGCCAGCGTTCCCGGCTCGTTGACCGATTGAACGGCAAGCCGCGCCGGGAAACGCTGTGGCGCCTTGTCGTCAATGTCCCATCGCAAATCGAGCCAGCGTTCCGGCTGATCCTCGAATTCCGTCAGCGCCGGCGAATGAATCGGGTAAATGGTGATGCCTTCGCCCGGCGTCATGATGCCGACGATGCGGTCTCCCGGCACGGCACCACCATTGGGTGCAAACCGGACCGGCAGGTCGGTGTTGATGCCGCGGATCGGAATCGCGGCGCCATCTTCGCCGTTGCCGGGAAGCTTGAATTTGACCGCTTTCGCAAATTTGAATCCGAACCAGCCGCTCTCGGACTTCGGAGCCACGGGCGTGACGCGCTCGTCCTTGTAGTCCGGATACATGGCGCGCACGACGTCGGCGGCGCGCAGTTCGCTCCTGCCGACGGCCGACATGACGTCGTCGATTGAAGCGCGGGCGAGCCGGGGCAGCGCGCCTTCAAGCTTTTCGTCGGAATATTCGAACTTTGCCCGCTGACAAAGCCGTTCCACGATGCGCCGGCCAAAGGCCGAATATTGGCTGCGGACCGCTTCGCGCGTGGCGCGGCGAATTGCGGCACGCGCCTTGCCGGTGACCACGATCGATTCCCACGCGGATGGGGGCGCAATTTGGGCCTCCGAGGTGAGGATCTGCACCTCGTCGCCGTTTTGCAACGGTGCACTCAATGGGCCGATCTGGCCGTTAATCTTGGCGCCGATCGCCATGTTGCCGACGTCGGTATGCACCGCGTAGGCAAAATCGATCGGCGTTGCGCCACGCGGAAGCGCGATCAGCTTGCCCTTCGGGGTGAAGCAAAACACCTGATCGTGGAACAATTCGAGCTTGGTGTGCTCGAGAAACTCTTCCGGATTGGAACCTTCGGCCAGAAGCTCGATGGTGCGGCGCAGCCACGCATAGGCATTGGACTCCCGCGACAGAAGTTCGGTAGGCGAGCCTAGGCCGTCCTTGTACAGCGCGTGCGCGGCGATGCCATATTCGGCGATCTCGTGCATTTCGCGGGTACGGATCTGGAGTTCGACCCGCTGCTTGCCGGGCCCGATCACGGTGGTGTGGATGGAACGGTAGTCGTTCTGCTTCGGCGTCGAAACGTAATCCTTGAATCGCCCCGGAACGACCGGCCAACTTACGTGGACGACACCCAGCGCCTGATAGCATTCGGCAATGGTTCCCACGATTACGCGGAATCCCAGGATATCAGAGAGCTGTTCGAAGCCCACCGCCTTGCGCTCCATTTTGCGCCAGATCGAATAGGCGCGTTTGCCCCGTCCGGAGACCTCCGCGCTGATGCCGCGATCGGCGAGCTCATTGGCGAGCTGTTGCTCGATTTCGGCGACCCAGCCGCGTGATCGCTCGGCCAAGTCTTCGAGCCGCTCGCTGATGACCTTGTGGGCGTCCGGATTGAGTTCGCGGAAAGCCAGATCCTCGAGCTCCTCACGCATCTCATGCATGCCCATGCGCCCGGCGAGCGGCGCATAGATGTCCAGCGTCTCCTCGGCGGTGCGCCGGCGTGCCTCGGGCGGCCGGTGCCCGAGGGTACGCATGTTGTGCAGGCGATCGGCGAGTTTGATGAGCAGGACGCGAACATCGTCGGCGATGGCGAGAAGGAGTTTGCGCAGGTTCTCGCCCTGTTTGGCCTCCCTGGATACCAGTTCGAGCTTTTTCAGTTTGGTCAAACCCTCGACCAAACGTCCGATATCTTGGCCGAAGAGGCGGTCGATTTCGGCGCGGGTAGCGTCAGTATCCTCGATGGTGTCGTGCAGCAGCGCCGCCGCTATGGTGGCGTCGTCGAGCTTCAATTCGGTGAGGATCGCCGCGACCTGGAGCGGATGAGAGAAATACGGGTCGCCGGAATCACGTCTCTGCTCCCCGTGCGCCTTCATGGCATAGACGTAAGCACGATTGAGCAGGTTCTCGTTGGCCTTCGAATTGTATTCTTTGACCCGGTCGACCAGCTCGAATTGGCGCATGAGCTGCGGCTTGCGCGGCTGCAGCGCGGGCGATTGCCCGTCCTCTGGCACGAGCTGACGGGGCCGCAACGGCGGCTTCCGCGAACGGGGCTGGTTCTGCATCCGTGGCAGATCGGCCTGCGAGCGCGCCATGATGATCTTTGGCTATCCTTTGGCAATTTTGGCACCGACGAAGCGCCGACCGTGCCTTTGCCCAAGGATATCATGCAGCGCCGCTCGCGCCACAAGGCGCACGCGCAGGCGCTGAACGAACCGGGGCCCTTTGCCCAGATTCGCCCCGCAAGCCCAAGTTTCCGTTAACGCGAAGAGACGGCGGCGCCGATGCGCCAGCGCGCAGCCCTATTCCTCGTCTTCGCCGGGGTCAGGCTCGGGCTCGCTCTCCGGTGGGGTCAAACCTTCGAGACCCTTGAGCAACTCTTCCTCGCTCATGCGGTCGGTGGTCACGTCGGTGTCGTCGGCGTCCACGCCGGTTCCGGGAGCCCCGATCAACGGAACCGTTTCGGGCTCCGGCTCGTCGACCTCGACATACTTCTGCAGCGAATGGACGAGTTCCTCCTTGAGGTCCTCGGGTGAAACCGCCGTTTCGGCAATCTCACGCAATGCCACGACCGGGTTTTTGTCCTTGTCCCGCTCCACGGCGATCTGGCCGCCGGAAGAGATCGTCCGGGCGCGGTGAGCGGCGAGCAGAACGAGATCAAATCGATTCTCGACCTTGTCGATGCAATCTTCAACGGTCACGCGGGCCATGTGGTCTAAGCTCCTGGGATCCGGTGTGCAGGCGACGTCCGGTTAAGGTCCTGCAAATGCAAGTTGGCAATCTGGCGTTTAACTATCGTCACGGGGAAGGGAACGCAAGCGCATTCGGCCGGGCACTTTTCCCTTGGTCGATTTGCGGTGCGCTGTTACCGGAACTCGCGGCTAGGCCCATCGGCGCCGCTACACAGCATCGTCTCGGCTTCCGCGACGGCGTGCCGCAGGATTTTCGCAACAAAGGCGGCGCGGCGCCGCACTTGCCACCCTATCATTTACCAAAGTACGCTGCCGTTATGCAGCAGTGCTTCGCATCACCAATGTTTTGGGCATCGAGAAAAATGTTCTAACAAAGCACCGGAACGGTTGATTGCATCGCTGCCGATCCGGTTCATCACAAGAATTCCAACGAGAGACACCATGTCGGCACAAATCGAGAAAATCGCACTGTTCATTGACGGCGCCAATCTCTACGCCACCGCAAAGTCGCTCGGCTTCGATATTGATTACAAACGTCTCCTACGCGAGTTCCAGTCACGCGGTTATCTGCTGCGCGCCTTCTATTACACCGCCGTGATCGAGGATCAGGAATATTCCTCGATCCGCCCGCTGATCGACTGGCTTGACTACAACGGCTACACCGTCGTTACCAAGGCAACCAAGGAGTTCGTCGATCAGACCGGCCGGCGCAAGGTCAAGGGCAACATGGACATCGAACTCGCGGTCGACGCCATGGAGATCGCCCCGCATATTGATCAGATGGTGCTGTTCTCCGGCGACGGTGATTTCCGGTCTTTGGTCGAGGCGGTGCAACGCCGCGGCGTCCGGGTGGTCGTCGTCTCAACCATTTCGACCCAACCCCCCATGGTCGCCGACGAGTTGCGCCGCCAGGCGGATCAATTTGTCGACATCATCGAATTGCAGAGCAAAATCGGCCGCGATCCGAACGAGCGCCCGGTCCGGGAACCGCGCGAGCCGCGCGAAGGCCGCGAATCACGTCACACGCCGCAATTTCTGCAGCGCAGCCCAACGGCGCAGCGCGTCGAGGTTGACGACGACGAATTCGAAGAGGAATAAGCCTCCTGGAACGCCGCGATGCCATGCGCAGGCGGTACACCCGGCCGTGACTGTCCGCGCTGTCCACGCTTGGTCGAGCTTCGCAATTCTTGGCGGACGCGCGAACCGGACTGGTTTAATGCTCCGGTCCCATCGTTCGGACCGCTCGACGCTCGTCTCCTGATCGTCGGTCTGGCGCCGGGATTGCGCGGGGCCAATCGCACCGGCAGACCCTTTACCGGAGATTACGCCGGCGAGTTGCTGTACGGCACACTGGTTCAATTCGGATTTGCGTCTGGTCACTATCAGGCTCGGCCCGACGACGGGCTTACGCTGATCGATTGCCGCATCACCAATGCCGTCCGCTGCGTGCCGCCCGAAAACAAGCCGACGCCGGCAGAGATCGCAACCTGCCGCGATTTCCTTGTTGCCAGTCTTGCCGGAATGAAAAAACTGCGCGCGGTCGTCACGCTCGGCCGAATCGCGCATGACAGTACCGTTCGGGCGCTTTCCGCCAAGATCTCGGCCGTCCCGTTCAGCCACGGCGGCCAGATCCCGATCGGCATTCTGACGCTGTTCAGCAGCTATCACTGTTCGCGCTATAACACCAATACCCGCGTGCTTACGCCGGACATGTTTCGCGCCGTTTTCGCAAACGTGCGCGCGTTCCTCGAACGCAGCTCATGACCGCGAATGCCGGACTGAAACGTTGCATGGCCGGACCGTTCGCAGCGAGCGCTCTCGCCATCAGGCCTTCGGCCGCCGCAGCCAGGCGATGACCTCCTCGGCGTTCTTGTCGGGCGGGAAAACCGGATAGAACGCCCTTATGATGACGCCGTCGTCGATGACCAGCGCCATGCGCTTATAGAGCGTCATGCTCGCCGCAACGAATATCGGCAGCTTGAGCAAGCGAGCGAGATCGAGCCCCGCATCCGAGAGGATCGGGAACGGCAGGTGCAAGCGTTGCGCTGCTTCCCGCTGATAAGCGGTCTCTTGCGTCGATAGCCCAAATAGATGAGCGATGTTGAGCGCTTTGAGCGCGGCAAAATGGTCGCGAAATCCGCACGATTGGGGGGTGCAGCCACGCGCGCCGGGGATGTCATCCCAGCCGGGCGGCGCATCGACACCGGGCACGCCGGTGCGTGGATAGACATAGATCACCGTGCGGCCCTTAAGCTTCGATACGTTCACCGCCGGTCCAGTCGTCGCCGGAAGCGACAGGTCCGGCCACTTCATGCCCGGCAAATGCCGCGCAGCTCCGTCATCCTGCGGAACGGGAATATCGGCCGGCAGGTAGGTCGGATCGTGCGTTCCGGGCGTTTCCCGCACTGCCTGCATCGTCCGCATCCATTACGCGTAGGACATGAATTCCATCAGCGAACCGTCGGGATCGCGGAAATAGACGCTGGTACCGGGCCCCTTCGCGCCGAACCGCTGCATCGGACCGCGCTCGACGGGCACGCCGCAGCGCTGCAAATGGGCGGCGGCGTCGGCAATCAGCCCCATCCATTCGAAGCACAGATCGCTGTTGCCGGGTGCAACCGGCAGCCGCGCCACCTCGGCCGGCGCCACGCCCGGCCCATGCACGTTGAGCTGTTTGTCGCCGAACCGATAGACGTAGCCAACCGGGCGCGACACCAGTTCGGCTCCCAGCACCGTCGTATAGAATGCGTTCGATCGCTCCCAATCGGTGACATGAATCACGCAGTGATCGAGCTTGGTCGGGACAGACATTGTGCGCTAACCCTTCTGCCGCATCAGGCGGCCGCGCTCGCGCTCCCATGAGCGCTTCTTTTCCGTTTCGCGCTTGTCATACAATTTCTTGCCGCGCGCCAGCGCCAGTTCGATCTTGGCGCGGCCTTTCTCGTTGAAATAAAGCTTGAGCGGAACGAGCGTCATGCCCTCGCGCTCGACCGCACCGATCAGCTTGTTGATTTGCCGGCGGTGAAGTAACAGTTTGCGCGGCCGCTTGGGGGTATGATTGAAACGGTTGGCTTGCAAATATTCCGGGATGTTGGAGTTGATCAGCCAAATCTCGCCGCCTCTGGCATCGGCATACGATTCTGCGATCGTCGCCTTGCCCTGGCGCAGCGACTTTACCTCGGTGCCGGTGAGCGCAACGCCGGCCTCCATCGTGTCGTCAATAAAGTAGTTGAAACGCGCCTTGCGGTTATCGGCGACGACCCGAAGCTTACGTTCCGTTTTCGGCGCCATGCGCGCATTCCTCGCCTCAACGGCTCTTGAGCGCGTCGCGGATTTCGGTCAACAGCGGCGCTTCCTTCGAAGGCCCTGGTACTGCCGCGGCGTCAATCTCAGTTGATCAGTCCGGCATGCACCATAGCTTCGCGAATGGCAGCCCGTGCCTTGTCGGTCGCGGGCACCAGCGGAAGACGCAAGCTGTCGGCGCATTTGCCGATGAGCGACAGCGCATACTTGATAGGCGCCGGGCTCGTTTCGACGAAAAGATTGATATGAAGCGGCGCCAGCTTGTCTTGCAGTTTGAGAGCTGCGGCAAAATCGCGTTTCAGACAGGCCGACTGGAACTCCGCGCACAACCGTGGCGCGACGTTCGCCGTCACCGAAATACAGCCGTGGCCGCCATGGGCCATAAACCCCAATGCGGTGATATCCTCGCCGGATAGCTGATTGAAATCCTCGCCCACGGCCGCGCGCTGTTGCGACACGCGCGCCATGTTCGCCGTGGCGTCTTTGACGCCGGCGATATTCTTGAGCGCGTAAAGACGCTTCATGGTGTCGACCGACATGTCGATCACCGAGCGCGACGGAATGTTGTAGATAATAATGGGAATGCCGATGGCGTCGTTGATCGCCTTGAAATGCGCGTAGAGGCCGTCCTGCGTCGGTTTATTGTAGTAGGGCGTCACCACCAGCACGGCGTCGGCGCCGGCCTCTTCCGCGTGCTGCGCCAGCCCAATCGCCTCCTTGGTCGAATTGGACCCGGCGCCCGCTACGACAGGCACGCGTCCGCGTGCCTGATCCACGCACCATTCGACGACATCCTCATGCTCGCGATGAGAAAGGGTCGGGCTTTCGCCGGTCGTGCCGACCGGAACGAGGCCGTTAGTGCCCTCCGCGATCTGCCAATCGACCAGGTCGCGGAATGCCTTTTCGTCGACGGAGCCGTTCTTGAACGGTGTAACCAGCGCGGTAAATGAGCCTCGAAAACTGGTCTTCGCGGTCATGACAAGATCCCCGGCGCGACCCTCCCAACAAGCGACACCGCCTCTGCGGCAGCGGGATTGGCCATGGGCGCATAGATATCGGTTCCGAGCGCGCCTTGAAAGGGTCTTGCACAAGGGTGAAGACCTTCCATGGCAACGTCTATGGCCTGGGCGGTGGATGGCGCCCCGCTTTTGCCGCGAAAATCGCCGACTGATGGTAGACTGCGTTGGCGCAACCCTGCTTCGACGGTTAGCAATTCTTTAATCTTGCAGGTCAAAGAGGGGCTATGAATTCCGGCTCGGGGCGGCCGCAGGAGGGTCATTCCCAGTGAGTGTCGCTCGGCTCATTACCGCCATCGCCGCGGTTGGCATTCTGTCCGGCGCCGCCTTCGCTCCGACCCCGTCGCGAGCCACCGCATCGGCCGCCGAATCGCAGGCGATAAAAGTGCACAAGGCTGGCAAATCGGCCAAGGCCGACAAACCGACCAGGGTTGCGGAGACCGAAAAGTCCAAAGCCGAGAAATCCAAGGCCAAGAAATCCAAAGCCAAGAAAAAGGCGAAAAAGTCCAAGGTCGACGAATCTAAAGTCGAGAGATCCAAAGCCGAGAAGTCCAGGGCGGAGAAGTCGGCAAATGCTAGAAAGGTCGCAAGGCCCAAAGAAACCAGGCGCCGCGTCGCCGACCGCAAGAGTTCGGCTGAAATCCCCTTGCCGGCCCCGGCACCGGTAACTTCGAGTGCGCCGCTGCTCGCTCCGTCGCCGCGCACAAGGGTAAGCGCGCCGGTACGACCCGCGATTCCCCTGGCGATTGCCAGCACCGCATCGACTTCCCCGCTCGACCTCGCCGAGGTCAAGCAGGCGATCGAATTCGTCCATAAGGACCGTTTCGACGAAGCGACCACGACCGAGAGAACCATTTCCGATCCGGTCGCGCGCAAGCTGGTCGAATGGCTGATCCTGCGCAGCGACGATAGCGACGTCGCATTTCCACGCTATGCCGGGTTCATCGCTGCAAATCCGACCTGGCCTGGGCTCGTCACGCTGCGCTGGCACGCGGAAGCTGCACTTTGGCAGCAGCAGATCGATCCGCAGGCGACCCTCGACTATTTCGCCAAAGAGCCGCCGCTGAGCGCCAAGGGCTATTTCGCCTTGGCACGTGCTTGCCTTGTCAAGGGCGACAGCGCCCGTGCCTACGCGGCCGTGAGCACGGCTTGGCGCAAGACGGCATTTTCCGAGGAGGTCGAAGCGAAGGCCCGGCAGATGTTCGCCGGCCTGATTACACCCGCCGACGACAAGGCCCGGATGGACGCCCGCCTTTATGCGGAGGACGTGGACGCCGCCGTGCGGGCGGCTCGGCATCTCGATCCGACCCAGTTTGCGATTGCCAGGGCGCGGGCTGCGGTGATCGAAAAGTCGCCCGACGCCAGCGCATTGCTCGGGGCCGTTCCGAGAGAGGCGCAACACGATCCGGGCTACATGTTCAGCCTGATCCAGTGGTACCGCCATCACGATCAGATCAAGGAGGCAACGCAATGGATGCTGGCGGCGCCACGCGACCCGCAGGCGCTGGTCAACCTCGATCAATGGTGGGTCGAGCGGCGTCTGATCGCGCGAAAACTGCTGGACCTCGGCGACTATAAGACGGCCTATGAGATCGCGAATGATACGGCTCCTCCGCCGAATGAAAATTACCGCGCCGAGCAGCAATTCACCGCCGGGTGGATCGCGCTCGAATTTCTGCACCAGCCGGAGATCGCGCTCGGGCATTTCGCGCGAATAGCCGACGGGGAAATCAACCCGATCACGCTGGCGCGCTCGTATTATTGGCAGGGTCGCGCCGCCCAGGCGCTCGGACGCACGCAGGACGCCCGGGCCTATTACCAGATGGCGGCGCGCCATCCCACCGCCTACTACGGCCAGTTGGCGCGGGCGCAACTTCATCTGGACCAGGTGGCGCTGTACGAGCCGCCGTTGCCGGTATCACACCGCCCGCTCGAAATGGCGCACGTATTCGAAATCCTTTATGCCATCGACCAGCGCGACATCATTGCCGGCATGGCGGCGGACCTCGGCGAAAAGTCCACCGACGTCACCGGCTTGGCCGAGCTCGCTGAAATCACCGTTCATCATCGCGACGCGCGGGCCACGCTTTTGATCGGCAAGGCCGCACTCGGACGCGGATTTCCGTTCACCCGCTACGCATTTCCGGATTTTGGCATTCCGGATTACCGGCAAATCGGCCCGGCGGTGGAGCGCTGCGTCGTCTATTCGATCGTGCGCCAGGAAAGCGCCTTCAATACCAAAGTCGTCTCCAGCGCCCACGCTCTCGGCCTGATGCAGGTTACTCCGTCCGCCGGCCGCAACACGGCCCGGGAATTCAAGGTGCCGTTCGATCAGCGCCGTCTCCTCACCGACGTTGCTTACAATGCCCAACTCGGCAGCGCCGAGCTCGGCGCGGACATCAATGCGTTCCGTGGCTCCTATATCCTGGCCTTCGTCGCCTATAACGCCGGCCCCAGACGAGCGGAACAATGGATCAAGCAATACGGCGATCCGCGCAACCCGAGAGTGGATCCGGTCGACTGGATCGAACGCATCCCCATCACCGAGACGCGCTACTACGTGCAACGCGTGCTTGAGAACATGCAGGTCTATCGCGCGCGCCTGGAAAACGATCCGAAGCTATCGATCGAGGCCGACATGCGCCGCGGTGGCTGACACAGCCGGCGCCCAAGCGAGCGCTTCTTTGCGCGCAACAGAAGGCGCTATGAAGCCGTCTCGCGCGGAGCCGCTTCCGGCTTGCGGATTCCAAATTGGTACATTCCCGCGAATGTCTCGGGACGCGCAAACTCGAAGGCGGCCCAGCGGTCCAAGTCGGTGGCGGCGGCGGGGTCGGGAAAACGTCGTGCAAATTGGTTGAGCACCGGCGAGGGCAGAATGAAGCCGGTAAACTGTAAACCCTCGGCTTGGAGAAACGACTTGATCTCGGACAGCCTCATGTGCCGCTCCTGCACGTGAAACAGCAGATCCCGACAGTCGCTGGTCGCGTAGAAATCCGACCACGCCGTTACCGATTTGAGCAATGTGCCCTCTGCGGTCGCCATGATCTCGTCGCGGCAACGCCGAATGTTCTCGATTGTTGGCCGATAGCCGCGGTGCGCAATCAACTCTCGGATCGCAGCGACGTTGCGGCGGGCGGCCGCGCTGTAGAGGCCGACCTGCATGGCTCCGCCGGGACGCAGCAGCGACAGCAGGATGCGCCAGCCTTGCCACGGGTCCGCGAGATGATGCAGCACCCCCGATGCTTCGATGAAATCGAAGCGCCGATCAATCGCCCCGAGTTCAAGAATGTCGGCCTGGGCGAATTCGATATTGTTCAGACCGAGCTCCTGCGCCATGCGCTTGGCGTAGCCGAGACTGGCAAGGCTCAGATCCACGGCCAGAATGCGCGCCTGGAGTGCACGCGCGATTTCGATCGTCTGCATTCCAGTACCGCATCCCGCGATCAGAATATCTGTCGGGTGCTGCGGACCTCGCTCATGAAGTATCGGCGGCAATGCCGGTGGACCGGCCTTGGTCCAGCGCGGATAGGGATTTTCCTCATACTGCTGGCGCACCTCGCGCGAAACGGTACGGTCGATGGGAGTGAGAGCGCCGATCGTCGCGATTAGCCGCCGTTCCTCCGCCGGTTGTTCGATCTGCTGTTCGAGGAGACGCTTCAGGCAATGCGGCCAGGAGGGCTTCAGCAGAGCCTCACACCTCGGCAAAGTGTGGAGCGGGAAATAGGCGGCTGCGGCCACAAGCTTGGCCACGGAGCACGCACGGCCTGTTGTCAGCGCTTGCTCCAGAGTGTCCCGCAGGCGGTGCACTTGTTCGGCCTCGGCCTCGCTTACCGAAAGAACGTATTCGTTGACGAAGCACTGCCGAGCCACCGAACAGTAAAATTCAAGCACGCGCTCGCTTGCGACCTCATTGGACATACTGGCTGCCAGCATGCCGTGGCGCACGCTCGCCAGCAGCCGTTCGAGACCGATATCCGTGACCGGCGCGGCTTCTAACGTGGGGCAGAGAAGCTGAACTTCGGCCAACGTCGCAAGGCGCGACGGACCGATGATCTCCGCGGTACCACGTCGGGTCGCCCATGCGGAACTGACGTGCGCGATGCTGTCAGCCACGACCCTGTGGAGCTTCAGGAGGCTGATGCAAGGATTGACGAGCGCGTGCGGGCGGGCCCAGATTCCAGAGAGGGCGCGCCGCACCATTGCATGAAGGCGGCCGTCGTACACGGTGATCTTCAGATAACCGAGAGATTGGACGAAGAGCGCCTTCGCCGCTGCGGTTTCGTTGAGTTCAAGCGCGCTGATAGCCGCTTGTACCGCCAGATCCGCTTTGCCGAGCGCAAGATACACGGTGCCGCGCCCGGACCAAGCCTCGGCCTGATCCGGCTTGATGGCCAGCGCCTGGTCGTAAGCCGCGAGCGCATCGGTCCATCTTCGCAGCGACGCCGCGATATTGCCGCGGCCGAGCCACGCTGCCGCCAGACCGCGTTCCAGGGCGATGGCGCGATCGACGCTGTCCAGCGCCTCGTCGAAGCGGCGCAAATTTGCGAGGAGCTTGGCGCGCAATACATGCGTCTGGGCCGGTTCAGGATTGTGCAGGATGGCGCGATCGACGCTCGTCAGGGCTTCATCGAGGCGACCGAGCGCATCCAGCGCCATGCCCCGATTGAACCAGTCCTCGGCGCGCTCGGGCGCCAAGGTCAGTGCGCGATCGTAGGCTTCGATCGCCTCGCGCTGGCGGCCAAGCTCGCTGAGGACATCGGCGCGATGGCTGTGCGCCTGCGACAGATCGGGAGCGAGCGCGATCGCGCGCTCGAAGCTAGCCAGCGCCTCCTGTTGGCGACCCAGGGCGCTCGAGGCGCGGCCCAACAGCACATGAGCGCGCGCGTGCAGCGGATCGCCCACCAGCGATTTTTGCGCGTACTCCATACCCTCGGTGAAGCGGCCCTGCTGGCAGGACATCATCCCAAGGTAATAATGTGCATCCGCGTTGCCTGGATCGGCGCGCAGCACCGCGGCATAGCCCGCGGCGGCTTCCGCGAGGGAGCCGCTGCGGTGCAGTGCCAAGGCCTGCTGCAGCAAGTCGGCATTTGCTAAAGAACCCATGACCCTACGCTCTATCGGCACGCCGCGGATGTGAAACAGAATCCCAAAAGGTGCACAAGGGCTTGGACGCCTTCGAAAAGCTCGCGGCTATAGCGTCCCATTAAATTGCAGCGGCGTGCTCCCGCCATTACATTGGCGTTCCCGAGCGGCGGAATCGATATGTTGGCCGACACTGCTTCCCATGCTGGACAGAGCGTCTTTGTCAGCGCGCCGGACGGCTTGCGGCTGCATATGCGGGAGTACGGCGCGCGTCTTGCGCCCAAGCTGCCGGTGGTCTGCCTGCCCGGCCTCACACGAACCGTGGCCGATTTCGAGGCGCTGGCGCCGGTTCTGGCGGAAGCCGGGCCGCGCCGGGTTATCGCGCTCGATTCGCGCGGGCGCGGCCAGTCGGAATACGACCGCAATCCGGAGAATTACAATCAGCTCTTCGAACTGGGCGACCTGGTCGCGGTTTTGATTGCACGCGGCATCGGGCCCGCAGTCTTCATCGGCAGTTCACGCGGCGGTCTTCTGACTCTGCAGCTCGGCGTGGCGCATCCGACCGCGATCGCCGGCGTGGTGCTGCACGATATTGGGCCCGTCATCGAGCCCACCGGACTTGCCCGCCTGCGCAGTTACATCGGCAAGATGCCGCAGCCGCGCAGCTTCGCCGAAGGCGCCGATATTCTTCGCCAGCTGTTTCACGGCCAATTTCCAAATCTTACGGCCGAGCAATGGCTCGCCGCCGCGCAGCGCACCTGGCGGGTCCGCAAGGGGGCATTCACTCCGACCTATGACGTGCGATTGAGCCGGACGCTCGCCGGCATCGACATCGAGCGGCCGTTGCCGCCGTTGTGGAACGAATTCGACGCGCTCAAGCGCCTGCCCATACTGGTCATTCACGGTGCAAGGTCGGATATTCTATCGGCGCAGACCGTAGCGGCGATGGCCGCGCGTCACCCCGGTATGGAAACCATCGAAATCGCCGATCAAGGACACGTCCCGTTGCTCGAAGGCGACGACATTGTCAGCCGCATCGTTGACTTTGTCGGAAAGTGCGACGCGACGCACGTGTAGCCCGGACTGCGACACCGCCCCGATTCACTGTCAAAACTGTACAAGGGTTGCTCGTTGACGTAGGAGTCACACGCAATTGCACGCCCGGCGCGGCTGATAATTTCGGAGTTTGGCCATGGATCAGGCGGAGCAACTCAAGCTGACGTTTCGCTGCCCGCGCGGGCTGGAGAACGTTCTCCCGAAACCGATTCCGGCGGCGCTCGGCCTGCCGGATTGGTTCAAGGAACTACCGCAGCGGGCCTTCAATCCGACCCTTGGCGGCCAGACGTTCACGGTCAAGAAGTGCCCGCCGTTCATCGATGCCATGACTTATGGTTTCCTCATCCCCTTGGCGACGGACCTTGAAGTCCGCGATGGCGAGTTCACCTGGAATTTCGACCTGCCCGAAGGAGTCGCAGGCAACCATAGCTACGCGCCCATCGACTTCCACGATCCCAGTCAGGTGGCCGGCACGCCGTTCTTCGACGACGATTGCTTCATCATAAAGTTCAGCAATCTGTGGACCATTCAGGCGCCGGAGGGCTATTCGCTGCTGGTCACGCATCCAGTCAATCGGCGGGATCTCCCGTTCACGACCCTGACCGGCTTGGTCGATTGCGACGCCTATCACCACAATCCATTGCATTTCCCGGCGCGATGGAGCGACCCGGACTTCAGTGGCGTGCTGCCGAAAGGCACGCCGGTGGCGCAATGCCTGCCGGTCAAGCGGGAAATCTGGGCCGGCGAGTTCGGCCTCTTGTCGGATGAGGAGACGGCGCAAGCGACGCAGACGCGCGACGCCATTCTGCAGGGCACCGACGTTTATCGCCGCCAGTTTCGCGCGCCAAAGCGTTGATGTCGGGACCTTCGAGAGAACTTACGGCCGGTCAATTCCTCGCCTCCTGCAAGAACCGTCTCGCCGCGCTTGGTTTGAGCCAAAAGCGGCCGCGGGGTGCCTTCAAGATCGTCGTGAGGACGTTGCCAAAGCGTGCCGGCTCGGCGCGCACGGCGTGGCGAAAACAGTCATACGCGGCATCGATGTCGCCAATCCGCGACAGACAGCGTCCGAGCTGATGCCAGATCGCGGGGTCCGAGCCGAGCCTCAGAACGCGCCGCAGCCAATCGGCCGACGCGGCAAAGTCGCCGAGCTCCTGCTCGGCTTTGGCCAAGCCGAGCAGCGGCTCGCGCAACGCCGGTACAATGTCGAGCGCGCGCGCAAAGGCGGCTTTCGCCTCAGTCCATTTCCGGCATTGCAGGAGCGTGTAGCCGAGCTGCACCGACAGTTCCGGCATCATTGGCGCAACGTCAAGCCCCTGCCTGAACACGTCGACGGCCTCGTCGTAACGCTTCAACGATCCCAATATGCAGCCGAGGTCATGGAAGGCGCCGGGAAACGGCGGGCGCCGCTTGACGGCCCGCTTGAGCCGCGCCAGCGCATCGTCCGCCCGGCCCGCCAGGCGCAGCGCCATTGCAAGCCGGGTGTCGATTTCTCCGTCGTGGCGAGCCCGCGCAGCCGCTTCGAGCGGCGCGACGGCCTCCGCGCCGCGCCCCTGCATGAGCAGCGCGGAACCGAGAACGTACAGGGTGCGCGGATCGCGCGGGTTGGCCTTGGCCGCGGCGGCGGCCAGTCTTTCGGCTTCGTCCGGGCGCCGGTCGTTCAGGGCCATGATCGCCCGCTGCAGCGCGTCCTGCGCGGCGCCGGGAGCGCGTGCCTGTCCGGATCGGTCCGTCATGCCGCTAGCTTAGCCTAATTCGGCTATAAGTGCTTGCCATGATGAAGGTCAACGATCTACTGGCGAGCGCGGTAGCGCAGCATCGTGGGGGAAATCTTGCCGAGGCGCGCAAGCGCTACAAATCGATTCTGGCGAACGACCCTCGAAATTTTCCCGCGCTGAATCTGCTTGCAACGCTGGAGGCGCAAGACCACAATCTGAAAACGGCCCTGAAGCTCTTCAATACCGCGCTCGATATCAATCCCTACTCCGCCGATGCCGTTGCCGACAAAGGCAGGGTGTTGACCCTGTTGAAGCGGCACGACGAAGCGCTTTCTTGTTATCAAAAAGCGGCGACGATCAATCCGCAACACCTGCCCGCGTTGCAAAATCAGGGGTGCACGTTCCTGGTGCTCGGCAGGCCGGGCGAAGCGCTCGCGGTCTTCGACCGCATCCTGCAGATCGAGCCGCGGTTTTTCATGGCTCTGCACAACCGCGCCATCGCGCTCACCGACTTGCAACGCTATGCCGAAGCCGTGGCGAGTTGCGATTCGGCGCTGGCGCTCAAGCCGGACTATGCCGAAGCCCTGCAAAGCAAAGGCGTCGCGCTGGAATACATGCGCCGCCATGATCTGGCGTTGCCGAACTTCAGGCGGGCCATGGCGCTGAACCAGAACCTGGAATATTTGCCCGGCTCGCTGGTCATTTCGCAAATGTATTGCAATGATTTTCAGACTTTTGAACAGGACAGACGGCAATTGACCGCGCGGGTTCGACGCGGAGAACGCGTCGTCACCCCGTGGGCGTTTCTACTGGCGTCGGACAGCGCCGCGGATCAATTGGCGTGCGCCAGGATTTTTGTGGCCGACAAATGCCCGGCGATACAGCCGCCGCAATGGACCGGCGAGGTCTACCGGCACGACAAAATCCGGCTGGCGTATTTGTCTTCCGATTTTCGTGGCCATCCGACGTCATACCTTACGGCCGGCCTGTTCGAGCAGCATGATCGGTCGCAATTCGAGACCATCGCGATTTCGTACGGGCCCGACGATAACAGCGATATCCGCGCGCGCGTGCGACGCGCTTTTGATCGTGTCATCGACATAGCGTCGACGAACGACGCGGAGGCGGCCGCTCTGCTGCGGCGCAACGAAATCGATATCATTGTCGATTTGAATGGCTTTATTCAGCACAACCGGCTGGGCATTCTGGCGCGCAGGCCAGCGCCCATCCAGGTCAATTATCTGGGATATCCGGGGTCTCTCGGCGCTGAATACATCGATTACATCCTTGCCGATCGCTGGGTCATTCCCGAGGCCGATCGCCAATTCTATTCGGAACAGGTGGTTCATCTGCCGCACTGTTACCAGGCGAACGATTCAAAGCGCGCCATTTCCGCCGAGACGCCAAGCCGGACCGCGTGCGGGCTGCCCGAAAATGGATTTGTGTTCTGCTGCTTCAACGGCCCGCACAAGTTGACGCCCGAGATTTTCGATCTTTGGATGCGGATATTGGCACAGGCGCCGGGCAGTGTGCTGTGGCTCATCGAGGGCAATCCGGCCGCGGCGGACAATCTGCGACGCGAGGCGGCGACGCGGGGCATCACGGCGGAGCGGCTGATCTTTGCCCCGAAAATGGAGCTGGCAGATCACCTCGCGCGGCATCGCCTGGCCGATCTGTTTCTCGACACGCTGCCTTGCAACGCTCATACCACGGCAACTGACGCGTTGTGGTCCGGATTACCGGTCCTGACCTGTTCGGGACGGACTTTCGCCGGACGCGTGGCGGGGAGCTTGCTCAACGAGGTCGGCCTTCCTGAATTGGTGACCGATTCGCTCGAGCAGTACGAATCAACCGCATTGGCTATCGCCCGCGATGCCGACCGCCTTGCCTCGTTGAAAGAAAAGCTTGCGCGCGCCCGCGACACCTCTCCGCTCTTTGATACGCGCCAATTCACCCGCGGCATCGAGGCGGCGTTTCGCACAATGTGGCAGCGCCGCCAGCGCGGATTAAAGCCGGCGAGCTTCGCGGTTCCGGACCGATGACCCTGTTGGGTGGGCATCGCGCCGGTACAACGCCGAAAACAATTCATGGTAGCCAATTCGCGTGATGCCCACGCGCGTTGCGCATTTATCTAACGCTCGGCACGCGTGGGCAAAATCGCTTTGGCGCCGTGACACAATTCCAGGGCCGCATAGCGATTTTGCCCACCCTACCAAAACAAAAATCCCCGGCGGTTGCCCGCCGGGGATCGTAGAATTCACGCCATGATCAGACGATCAGGGCAGGAAGTCCTTGTGCATGCGCACCGTGAACGTCCAGTTGTTCTGGTCCGCCACCGTGGTCGCGCCGGAGTTGGCCAAGATAAGGCCGCTCTTGGCCGGGAAAACGCCGCCCGGCAACGTGCCGCTATCGAGGTGCTGGTAGAGGGCCTCCACGCCGATGTAGAAGCTCTTGGTCACGTCCTATTGCAGACGCGAACCGCCGCCGTAGTCGTCCCAGTTGTTATTGCAGCCTGCGAGGGCGACGGCCGCGGAACCAGCAAGACCATTGCCCGCGCCCTCGGCGGAGCAGAGCATGTTGTTGCCCGATGTGCCGTATTTCGTCCACATGCCGTTGAAGACGAACGACTCGTGCCATTGCGGCGTCCAGTAGTGCTCATAGCCGACATCGATTTCCCAGGCACTGGTCAGTTGGCAACCCGTTGCGCCGGCGCCAACGGTGCCGCCGTAGACGCAGTCGGACATTATGCCGAAGCCTTCGGTCGCCCCGTTCACGCCCTGCTCGTTCGACGGGTTGGCATCCCAGAGATACTTCAGGGCGCCTTGGGTGTAGTTGGCCTCGGCGTCTAAGTAGTCACCCTGGGAGATGAACGGCGTGTTGATCTTCAGGCCGGCGCCAATCACCCAGCCCCAGGCATCGGACGGATGCCCGGTGAGTGGCGTGGTGCCGTAATACAGGCCGTTATCTTCGTGCAAAGCGCCCATGATTTGCGCCCCGCCCCACGCCTGGTCGACGCGTAGGTTGCCGACGATGTCCGGCACCTGCCAGCCGCCGTAGCCGCCGTAGGCACTAGCGGGGTCACCGGTGAGGGCGCCAGCGCTAAGCGCCCCTAAAGCGCCGCTTGCGCCAACAATCTGCGAGGCGCGCCGGCCTTCCGCTGACAGCGGGGCCGTGAAGCCGCCGCCCAATTGCGCGGTATAGCCCCACACCCAGATGCCGCCATCGCCGGTGTC
>JBOHIU010000031.1:0-19424 GCA_050725855.1 Xanthobacteraceae bacterium
AAAATAGGTTCACTGCTGTTCCGCCACCGCCGCCCGGCCAAAATAGGCTGGCGCCCGGCGAGTTCAACCCTTGGGCAACGGCTCCGGTTCCATTCGGCTTTCCCACTCCGCACGAGCCCTGCCGCCAAGCGCTCGGTGGGATTCCCGGCCGCCCCGCGGCCTACCTCGAACGCCGCTGCTGCGGCCGCCTTGAGGAACGCAAGGTGATGCCTCGGCATTATTGGCCAGCGGGGCTTTAGATGTCAGGCAGTTCAATTCATGGACCTGCTCGGATCCATCTTCGCCTATATGGGTAGCGTCGTTGCGATCATCGCGGCCTTCGTTATTTCTTATGATGTTGTCATCTATGCGCCGCTCCATTCGCAAGGGCCGCAACACGCATGGACGGTAGCAGCAAAGCCGGCTCGCGCCCGAGCAGCCTCGCCGGCCGTCAAGCTTGCGCGGGCGAAGGTTCACCCCGCTGCAGCGATGAAAATGGCCAGCCATGGGAGAGCTAAGCTCCATGATCGGGTGGCAGATCGGCGCAGGCAGGTTGTGCGGCGGGAGCACATGCATTGGCCGGTTCGTCAGGCCCGAGCGCCCGAGCGGATCTACAAGCGTCCCGGCCGGTGGATTGCGCCGCCGCGTATTGCTCCACCAAATTTCTGGCCGCGCTGGGCTGGCGCTTCCCCTGACGGCGATCGCCGCTTCTCGAGGTCAACCTACACGCGCATTTTCTGAAAAAACATCAAAAAAATACTCCGACTAAGCATACGAGCGCGCCAGATACGACACGGCATCACTGGCAAGCTGCGCAGGCTCGCGTTCGCCACGTTGCGCGGTCTCGATGATCCGCTTGGCGACGATCTCCTGCGCCGCACGGCGATAGCGCGGCGATGCAAATGGGCTGCCGGATTTCTCGACCTGTTGCCAGGCATCTTCGTATGCCGAGACCAGGGTCTCGATGAACTCGGGATCGAAGGCGGACTGCGCGAGAAGCGGAACTATCGCCATTAACGCTCTCCCCCGCTTTGCGGTCGGGTCGCGACCGGTGTTGCCGGCGTCGGCGCGTTGCTCCTGGTTGTGCTCCGGACGAGCATACGGAACATATGTGCTCGACCCCGCGGTTTTGCCAGCCCTCCGTGTCGCCTGTCGGATGGCGACTTATGCAAAGACCGCGCCTGCATTGCGCTGGAAATGATAACGCCGTCACGGTTCACGCGCGTAACAAATGGTCCAGCATTTGGTGCAATTTTCTCCAGCGACCCATACCGCCAGAGTGGCGTGCCGACTGGGCGGCCGCCGGAGAAGTTTCTGTTCCTTGTTAGGCCCCGTGATGATCGCCATCAGGGCAGATGCCGAGAGAGGCTCACGATGTCCGGCGATCCGATTTGTCCTCGGACCTTCGGAACATGTTTGCCGAAACCGTGGTCTAGCCGCCGAATCTTGGTCCTGGTCTCGTCGTTCAATCGATCCTGATAGGCTTGCGCGCAGGCCGGAGAGCAGAACCGCATGTGCCAGTAGCGGTGCACGCGGTCGCCGAGTTGCCTGCGGCAATAGTCGCATCGCAGGTTCATGAGTTTCGGCTCCCGGCGCTCAGTGCAGGCGCCCGATATCCGAGTACTTTGACCGATGCTTCGACGGCGACGCTGTAGCAATGAAAATCGCAATAGACGCTCGGGCTGCCGATTTCTCGTACATAGCTTTCCGCGATCTTATTCCCGCAATGCGAGCACGCCGCCTCGGCCTTGAGCTTGGCTCCATTTACGAACACCCAACGCATGACCAATCTCCTTCATTCAGCCGAAGCAGGCGAGCGAACGCCGGCGCGTCCGCAGGGGCAGCGCCACTTGATCGTGCCCATTTTTGGCGGGAAACCAGCGCGACATGGCGAAGCCGGACGCCGCGCTTAGAAATTTACACCAAAGATATTTGCACCAAAGACAAAGCCTGCCCGGGCGCCGTCCACAACAAGCTCCGAAGAGCCTCCGCCCGTTCCCATTCTAAACGCAAAACCACGCGAGCGGGTTCCTCCCTGGGAGGATGAATCGCGTCGTCAAGAACGGGTTCGGGCGAGAATGTTGCGAACGTGCCGCGTCAGCTCTTCGCGCTTCACTGAAACTTGCGCAGCGGCGCCTTTCGCCCATTCGGCGCGATCTTTGATCTCGCCGGAAAGTTCGGCCCCCAAGGCCATGTCCTTCAAGGTCACCTCGCCTTTGGCCCGCTCGTCGCCACCCTCGATGACGACAATCGGTGCCGCGCGCTTGTCGGCGTATTTGAGCTGAGCCCGCATTCCACCCTGCCCCAAATAGAGTTCGGCGCGGATTCCGCTTGCCCGCAACTCGCTGACCATGGCCTGATAGCGCCCGAGTTGATCGCGATCGAGCACAAGCACCACGACCGGCCCACGATGCGCCTTGCCGGACAATAGTCCGCGCAGCTCCAGCGCCGCCGCCAGCCGCGATACGCCGATCGATACGCCCGTCGCCGGCACCTTCTTACCGAGAAATCGCTCGACCAGATTATCGTAGCGGCCGCCGCCGCCGATCGAGCCGAAGCGGATCGGACGCCCGTCCTCGCCCTTGATTTCGAAATTCAATTCGGCCTCGAACACGGGGCCGGTGTAATAGCCCAGGCCGCGGATGATTGCCGGATCGAACCGCACACGATCGAGCCCGAATCCCGCTGCGGTCAGCGCGGCATCGATCTCCAGCAGTTCGGCGGCGCCTTGCTCGGCGATGGCGCTGCCTTTCACCCTCTCCATCATCGAAGCGCAAACCGCCGCCCGATCGGCGCCTTGCGCGTGCACAAATCCCAACACGCGATCGATGTCGCGGCTTGGCAATCCGGCGCCCCTGGTGAAGTCCCCGGATTCGTCCTTGCGACCGCTGCCCAGCAACTGTGCGACGCCTTCGAGACCGAGCCGCTCGAGCTTGTCCATCGCGCGCAATACGGTCAGCCGGGTCGCGTCACCTGCCGGGCCTTCCGGTACGCCGATCATCTCGAGCATGCCGTTAAGGACCTTGCGATCGTTGACCTTGACGATGTAATCGCCGCGCGCGAGACCGAGCGCTTCGAGGCTATCCGCCACCAGCATGCAGAATTCAGCGTCGGCCGCCATGGAGGCGGTGCCGACCGTGTCGGCGTCGAATTGAATGAATTCACGGAAGCGGCCGGGGCCGGGCTTCTCGTCGCGGAATACCGGCCCGGTCTGAAAGCGGCGATAGGGGAATGCCAGCCGTTCGAAGTTCTCCGCCACATAGCGCGCCAATGGCGCAGTGAGATCGTAGCGCATGACCAGCCACTGGCCATCGTCGTCCTGCAGCGAAAATACGCCCTCGTGCGGGCGGTCCTGATCGGGGAGAAACTTGCCGAGCGCGTCGGCAAACTCGATGCATGGCGTGTTCAACCGCTCGAAACCATAGGAGGCATAGACGTCGGCAAGCTTGCCGATAAGTTGCTCATGGATTGCGAGCGTCCCGCCGGTCGAATCCAAGAAGCCACGCGGCAACCGCGCTTTGGGTCGATCGAAGGGGCGGGATGGCTGATCGTTCATTGCAACAATTCCTGTCGGAGCGTCACAGCACGGCCCCGAGACGGGCAGGGCGGGCTTCGGAAAAGGTCATGCTCCCTCACGTAGCAATTTGCCTGTGGCGATGCCAGCAAGCTGAAACATGGTACGTAGCGGCAAGGACGAGGCTCGTTAATGCGCTTCAGCGGTCTTGGCCGCCGCGGCTCCGCGGCTCTTCAGCATTTGCCTGAACGAGCCGAAAGCCGGCGAGGCGCCCTCGAAAATGAACTCACCACGGTCGACAATGATTCCGGCCGCGCCCGACGATTTGAGAAACTTCACGATGGTGTAGAGCCGGCTGCGTTGGCAGTAAGCGACGACGAACACGCGTCCGTCGGTCTTCGCGTCCGCGCTCTCGCTCCAGGAGCTGAGAACGCAGTCATACTTTTCGGCGAGCTGTTGCTTCGCCTTCGCCGCGGTGTCGGATGAAAGAGAAAAGCGCAGGACGAGTTGCGACTTTGCCCGCATCCGCGCCTCGACCTGCTCTACCAAGTGCTGCAATGCTTCGATTGGCGCGGCGCTCCAGAGCCCGCCGCGTAGCGAGGCGATCAAGCAGGCCTCGGTCTGCAGCACGGTGCCGCCGTCAATCTCCTTGAGATGATTTTCGGCAAGCGTGGTGCCCGTCGAAGTGAGATCGACGACGAAATCGGCGATGCCGGCCGCCGGCGCTCCCTCGGTCGCGCCCGAGGACTCCATCAGCGAGTATTCGACGAGGCCGCTTTCCGCGAAGAACGAGCGAGTCAGCCGCAAGAACTTGGTGGCGATGCGCAGGCTCCGGCCGTGACGCTGGTGAAATACCATCGCCGCCTCGTCGAGATCGCCAATCGTCGACACGTCGACCCAGGATTTCGGCACGGCGATGACAAGGCGCGCGCCGCCAAACCCGAGCTTCGGCATCAACAGGAAAGAAGCCGGCTGGCCTTCGCCGTGTTCGCGGTACAGATCCTCGCCGGTGATGCCGGCGTGAGCGTCGCCCTGCTCTACTCGAGCCGGAATCTCCTCGGGGCGGAAATAAACAACGTCCACGTCATCAAGCCCGAGCAGGCTGGAGACATACTCGCGGCCGTTGCCGACTCGGCGAACGTCGAAGCCGCATCCGCTCAAAAAATTGATCGCTTGCTCCTGCAGCCGTCCCTTGCTCGGCAATGCGATAATGAGCTTTTGCTTTTGCGCGCGCGCATTCATGGCTGCCCGCCCGGCGAAATCTTCGCGGCTTCGCGCTTGGCGAAGTCCGGCAGGGACGAGATCGTCACCCGCTGTTCGGTGCGGTCATCCAAGCGCCTGATGCGCACCTCGTGCTTGCCGGAGCTGTCATCCCCGGCAAACACTACAAAGGGAATCTTGCGCTTGGCCGCGTAGCTCAGCGCATTTTTTTCTTCGCGGGGCGATCCTTCAACCTCGACCGACCAGCCGGCGTCGCGTAACAGCTTGCTGATACGGATGCATTGCTCCTCGTTGGCTGTGCCCGCTGCTGTGACGAGCGCTTGCGGGATCGGGACCGCGCGCAACGAGGACGCTTTATTGTTCTGTAACGTCCGAAGGAGCCGGTCGAGGCCGATGCCGAACCCTACCGCGGGGATCGATGAGCCGGCGCCCAGACCTTCCAACAGGTTATCGTACCGCCCGCCGCCGCACACATGCCCGGCCTGCGTTGAATCCTCGGCAAAAATTTCAAACATGAATCCCGTGTAGTATTCGAGTCCGCGGCGCAAACCGACGTTGAATTGCACCGCTTGCGGCCTGCGCCCATAAGCAGCGATGTATCGCAGGCGTTTCTCGCAACGATCGAGAACGGGTTCGACCGCGTCGATCCGAAATTTTTGAAAATGCGCTTCAATGGCTTTGAACGCGGCCTTCGGCTCGGCGCGGATATTCAGAAGCGCCATGACGGCCTCGATCAACTCGGCCGAGATCGATTCTGTCTGCTGCGCCGTGCGGCTGGTCAGTCGCTCGACGATCTCCTCTGGTGTGCGCCCGCCGACATGACGCACGTCGGCAAGAGCGAAGACCTCGCGGATCAGTAATTCGGCCTTTCCCGGCTCGACCGACGCCAGCAGCGATGCGAGCGCGCCGAAATCGTTGTTTTGTTCGGTATCTTCGGCGGCAGGGGCCAGAAGTCCGGGGAGCACTGCGTGCGGATCTTTCTGGTTGCGCAGAACAATGCGTCTGATACGGATTTTGGAGCGTTCGCTGATCGGAAGATTATCGATGAATGCGTTGCGGATATCGACATCGCCGATTTCGACCGCTGTTTGCTTGAGACCCGTCGCATCGAGGCAGTCGAGAGCAGCGGCGAGAATTTCGGCATCCGCTGTTTCGCGCGATTGCGCGCCGATGTACTCGGCCCCGGCCTGATAGAACTGGCGATAGCGGCCTTCGCTCGCGGATTCATAGGTAAAAGCCGGACCGAAGTACGACAGACGCGCTTCGCGTTCTCGTGCGGTCCTTCTCCCCTGCACCGCCGATTGGGTTTCCCGTAGATAGGCGCGGCAAACTGGTATCGTGAGTTCGGGCCGCAAGCACACTTCCCGGCCCCCTGGGTCGGGGAAAATATACATCTGCCGGCGGATGTCTTCGCCCGAGCGGTTGAGAAATGGCAGCGGGCTTTCCAGGATCGGCGGATCAATGGCCGCGTAGCCATAGCGCCGCAGCGCCGCGTCGATGGCGTCGCGCGCCGTCTGCAGCGCGACGGCATCTCTTCCGGCATAGTCGCGCGTACCGGAAATGCTCGGTTGGGGCGCCTGCATATGAGTCGGCCTATCGGTGGCGGTGTCGCGTCCGTCGGGACGAGCGGTACCGGTTGGGGCCTGCATATACCTGATATTCCCGCCGAATCCAGCGGCGCCGGTAGGCGGGCGCTCACTTCTTGCTGCGATCATGAACGTCTTGCTGCGATCATGAACGGGCTGTGTGCCCCTGGAGGCGGATCCGACCGGCAGGCTTAATTTCCTGTGTCAAGCTTGCCACTTAGGGGGCCGCTTTTCGTGCCGCCGAGGAGGGAACGCAACCGGAAATCGGCAATTGGAAAGTCAGAGGCCGCATAGCCGGAGAGCACACGAGCGTCTGATGAACGCGAACGCAAGAGCCTTCGTGCCGTCTAATCCCCGGCCGTTCGGACCGAATCTGCCGCTGCCGCCCATGCCCGATCATTTCTCGATCCGCCTCTCCGTCTCCGCAGCAGCGGCGGCATGAGGGCGGCGCGTGACCTCGGACGCACCGCGCTGCTCTGCCTGGTCGGCGGTTCGGCCGATGCCATCGCCTTTCTGCGATACGGCACGTTCGTTGGCGCGATGACCGGAAATACGGTGCTCCTCGGGATCGACGTCGCGGCGGGCCACTTCGAAAAGGCGGTCTATCATCTCGCCATTATCGCGGCATTTCTCGTCGCGGTGATCCTCACGCGCACCGCGCTCGACTACAGGCTTTCCGTGCTTGTGCCGCTCGGGCTGACCGCCATTATGCTGGGGACCTCCGGGCTCATCGCGAGCCAATGGGGCGCTGCATTGAGCGCTGCCGCGCTCGGCATGCAGAACGCCGCGGTGCGCAGGATCGGCGGCGTCTCGGTGAATACCGTATTCATTACCGGCGACCTGGTCAGGCTCGGCGTGGCGGTGCCCGAGGCCGGCGCGCCAGGCCAACACCCGGAGGTTGTCTTGCTGGCCACTGCCTGGATCGCTTATGCGATCGGCGCGATCGTCGGCGGGGTCGCGCTGCACCTGATCTTTTATCCGATGATCCTGCCGGCTGCGCTCGCGGCGCTTGCCGCCTGCGTCGAAACCATGGCGCAGCGCCGCAACGCGGCGAGACCTGCCAAATAGCTCCTACTCCGCGGCCTCGCTGACCTGCCGCGGGTTCGCATGTCGCGGCGCGCCGGCGACATCGGCGATGAAGGCGTCAACGTCGCGCAGCACCGGAACGACAACGCGCAACACCGGGGCTAGCGCGGCGATGATCAAATAATGGCCGACGCGCCGGTAGATCCGCACCGTCGCGTCATTGCCGGCAGCTCGTAGCCGGGCCGCGAGGCGAGCGGCATTGCCCGGTTCGACCAGCCGATCATTGCTGCCGGTCATCAGCAGAGCCGGCGGCGCGCCGGGCGAAACGTGGAAAATCGGTTGGGTCTCCGGCCGATCGGCACCGCCGAAAATGACTTTCAGGACTTCATCGCGCAGTGGCAGGTAATCGTAAGGTCCTGCAATACCAATCAGGCCGGCAACGTCGCGGCTGGGCGAAAGCCTGACCTCTTCCAGCCAGCGCGCATCCAACGCCAGCATCGCGGCAATGTGGGCTCCGGCGGAGTGTCCCGTCAAAAAGATCTTATCCGGGTCGCCGCCGAAGCGGCCGATGCTGTCCTTGACCCAGCGGACGGCGAGCGCGCCGTCTCGTATGAACGCGGGATATCGGACTTCCGGATAAATGCGATAGTCGGGAATCACGGCCACATAACCTCGCCGCGCCAGGGCCTTGGCGATATAGCGGTACAGGCCTTTGCTGCCGCTGCGCCAAGCACCGCCATAGAAGAAGACAACCACCGGTGCGCCAACTGCCTCAAACGGCCGGCAAATGTCGAGCGTTTGCCGCGCGCCTTCGGCATACGCGACGGAACTCGTGACTTCGATCGCTTGAGACATGCAGCCACCACTATTGAATCTATTCCGACGGAATGAAGGCACGTGTCGGCCGACGCTTGCGATCTGCGTCGGCGTCACGCGCGGACGCTCCTCACGGAGAGCGGAACACGTATGTGCTGGCGGCCGCGGACCGAGAATATTTCGCGTGCTAGTGTCTCGATTCCGAAGCTCGCATTATTCTGCGGCACTCTCGTTTGCGAGCTTCGGAATCGAAAGAACACCGGCAAGTTATTGATCGAGTGTGGCTTTGGTTCAGAAGTCCGCATAACAAGCCCCGCCGCAAGAATGATGCGGACTCTGAACCGCCACACTAGGACACCGCTGGGCTAAGCGGTTTCGGATCGAGTCTTCGCTTGCTGCACCGAGAGCCCATCAAGGCGTATTTGAGGCATTTCGCGGATTGTGCTCGATTGCGAGTTGTGGGCTATGGGCCGCCAGAAGAATCGTGGACACCAAACGGAGGAATATCTTGGCCAAGCAGCGAATAAGCTACGTCCCGCTGGACCGGATGGACGCGCGCATGCGCGCGGAGATGGAGCGTTGCCGAACCGAGGGAACGCCGCGGCCCGAGAGCTCGGCCGTGCGCGCCCATGTTCCGGCCTGTTTCTGGTTCTTCGCCGAATCCTGGCACAACATTTTCCGCACCGGCGTGCTCGATCACAGCATCAAGGAATTGTGCCGGCTGTACGTGTCCCGCTCGGTATCGTGCGAATATTGTGGCAATCAGCGCTCGGTGAAGGCGGCGAGGAGCGGGGGGCTTATCGAGGATCAGGTGATCGATCTCCTGAATTTCGAGAAATCAGCCAGATACAGCGATCGGCAAAAGTCGGCGCTCGCCTATGCCGAGGCGATTGTCTGGCGGCTTAATACCGACGACGCATTCTGGGAGCGGATGCACGGCCATTTCACCGAGCCGGAGCTCGTCGAACTCGGCTGCATGATCGGGCTTACGCTTGGACAGCAGAGCTGGCTGCGCCTACTCAATATCGAGCATCACGAGGTGATGTCCGGAACGTCGGCATCGATGGCGCCCGGCTATGAGGACGCCAAACGCCTGCAAGCGACGAAAGCCCGCACGGATTATTGGGCAGGAGAAAAGTCTGGGCAGGATTCTCATCGACCATAAAATCGATCATGATTGTTTGCTTGCCATGCGGCCTCGATGGCGCGGTGCGGAATGATCGCCATGATGATCAATCGCGTGCCGGAACGGCACTGCCGAATAGAATGGCGCTTCCAAATCCAAGAATCGGCCGAGGGACGTTGCACTCGCGCGAGTGGGGCTTGCGACTTGGCGACTTCGGCCCGTCAAGCACGCCAACGGGCTTGTGCCAGCACAATCTGCATCCAGTTGGAAGGCGGTTAGGCCGGCCTGAGATCCGGCGGCGCGAACGCATGTAGCGGCGGCAACGGGCCGCTCCAGCATTCGATCTCGACCATGTTTGTTCCGGTGGAGGGGCCTTGGCTGAGCTTCGAAGATCCGCGGTCATGCGTGAGGACATTGGCGTTGCCGTGGACGCAGAGCGCGCCGTCCTCGCCTCCCATCGGATCGTACCAGGCGCCGCATGATAGCTGGGCGACGCCCGCCAACAACTCGCTGGAAATGACGGCCCCCGCCAAGCATGCGCCCCTCGCATTGTAAATACGCACCAGATCGCCGTCCTTAATGCCACGCCGTTGCGCATCATCGGGATGGATCGTGACCGCCTCGCGGCCTGCGACCTTGCCGCGCGCGCTGAGCGACCCGGAATCCATCTGACTGTGCAGCTTGTAGCGCGGCTGACTGGAAATCAGATGCAATGGATAGGTCCGTTCGCCGCGCCATTCCGAAGGCTCGATCCAGGTCGCGTGCGGCGGACAATTGTCGTAACCGAAGCCCGCGATCTTTTCCGAATAGAGCTCGATACGGCCCGACGGCGTGCCAAGCTTGTCGTGCTCCGGATCGGCGCGAAACTTCTCGAACATCACATACTCATCGGCGCCTCGCGGTATCTCGAAAAAGCCATCAGCCCAGAATCGATCGAAATCGGGAATCGCGGCCGCATTGCTGCGCACGCTATTCCGCCAGCCATCGTAGAGATGGCGCAGCCATTGCATTTCGTCGCGGCCTTGGGTGAACTCGGCCTCACAGCCGACGCGGTGCGCAATCTCGGCAAAGATCGCATAATCGCTTTTCGCCTCGGCTAGCGGCTCGATCGCCTTCTGCATCGCCATCACGTAACGGTCGCGCGGCGCGCAGCCGATGTCGTTGCGCTCAAGCGTCGTGGTTGCCGGCAGCACGATATCGGCAAAGCGCGCGGTCGCGGTCCACCACGGCTCATGCACGATGATAGTCTGCGGTCGGCGCCAGGCTTGGCGCAGGCGATTGATGTCTTGATGATGATGGAACGGATTGCCGCCCGCCCAGTAGACCAAGTTGATGTCCGGATAGCTGCTTTTGCGGCCGTTGAAATCGTAGGGCTCGCCGGGACGAAGCAGACACTCGGCGATGCGGGCGGCGGGGATGGCGCGGCCGAGAGGATTCGTGCTCGCCTCCATGACTGGGCCGCGAAAGGCGAGCGGCGGGTCGGCGATGCCGTTGGCGGAGCCGTAACCGAACCCGAAACCTCCGCCCGGCAGGCCGATCTGGCCGAGACATGACGCCAACAGCAGAACGGCCCAATAGGGTTGCTCGCCATGATCGGCGCGCTGCAGCGACCACGAGCCGCTGATCATGGTTCGGCATGAGGCCATGTGACGCGCCAGCGCGCCGATGGTTTCGGCCGGAACGCCGGTGATCGGTGCCGCCCAATCGGCGTTCTTTGGCACGCCGTCGTGGTCACCCATGATGTAGGCGCGTACGCGCTCGAAGCCGGTGCAATAGCGCGCGAGAAAATCCGCGTCGTGAAGTCCGTTCGCGATCAGCGTGTGGACCAGCGCCAGCAGCAGTGCGGTGTCGCTGCCCGGCTTGGTTGGAATCCATTCTGGCGCCAGTGCATCTGGGCCGTCGCCGCGGATCGGGCTGATGCTGATCACCTCGACGCCGGCGCGGACGAGTTCGGCGAGAGAATGGCCGATCGTGTGGGCCCCGCAGCCGCCCTTGGCGACGTGCATGTTCTTCGGGTTGGCGCCCCCGAATAGCACCAGGAGCTTGGCATGGCGCGCGATCGACGACCACGAAGTGAGCGGGCCGGTGACCGACTGCGCACTGCCGACGACGTGCGGTAGGAACACCAATGCCGTACCGAAACTGTAATTCGAGGTCTGATCGACGAAGCCGCCGAAACTCGCCATGAAGCGGCGCAACTGTCCGCGCGCTTCGTGAAAGATTCCGGCCGATCCCCAGCCTTGAGAACCGGCCATGATGGCGTCGTGACCGTATTCGCGTTTGACCCGCAAAAGCTCGCGGGCGACAAGATCGAACGCGTGCTCCCATGGCACCGCAACAAACGGTTCACGGCCGCGCCCGGCGCCGCTTGCCGGGCCATTTTTGAGCCAGCCCTCGCGCACGAAGGGGCGTGCAATGCGGGTCTGCGAGTGAACCGCCCCCGGAATTGCTTCGATCAACGGCGAGGGTTCCGGATCGTGTTCGAATGGCCGCACGCCGATAATGCGGCCGTCCTCGACTTCGGCGAGAAAGGCACCCCAATGCGAATGATTGCGAACGAGTCTGGTCATGGCCGCAGTTCCAGTTCGGGCGAGACAATACCACCCGAGGTGCCGCCGATGAATGGAGATTCTTGAGTTGGCCACGCGCGCCAACCTCGTCTTGAAGGGCCCGTCCAGGACAACTCAATGTCGGCATGGCGACACCGCCTCAGCCGGACAGGGTTCCGATTCCGAAGCCCCGTTTGCAAACTTCAGAATCGAAAGGACGCTGGCAAGTTATATTGATCGAGTGTGGCTTTGGCTGAGAAGTCTGCACAACGAGCCCCGCCGCAAGTAGGATGGGATTTCTGAATCGCCACACCAGGCGCCAAGCTATCATTTGTGGATTGGCACATGACTCTGCGGACACGCCTTACTGAAAAGCTCGGCCTTCGCCATCCGGTGTTGTTGGCTCCGATGGGCGGCATTGCCGGCGGCCGGCTCGCTGGCGCAGTCAGCGAGGCCGGGGGCCTTGGGCTGATCGGCGGCGGCTATGGCGACGAAACTTGGCTAGAACGCGAATTCGTCGCCGCAGGCAACCGGCGGGTAGGATACGGGTTCATCACGTGGTCACTCGCAAAAAATCCGCGCCTGCTGGACCTGGTGCTCGCCCATGAGCCGGCGGCGCTCATGCTCTCGTTTGGCGATCCAACGCCGTTTGCCTCGCGCATTGAAGCGGCTGGGTCGGTGCTTATCTGCCAGGTGCAAAGCCGCGATCATGTCATTCAAGCACTCGATGCCGGCGCAAAGATTATCATTGCCCAGGGCACCGAAGCCGGGGGCCACGGTGGCGGGCGCTGCACCCTTCCGTTCGTTCCGGCCGTCGTCGATCTGGTGGCGCGTCGTGCGCCGGAAGCGATGGTGGTGGCAGCCGGAGGGATTGCCGATGGCCGAGGGCTCGCTGCGGCGCTCGCGCTAGGCGCTGAAGGCGTTCTCGTGGGAACGCGCTTTTACGCAACGGTTGAATCGCTTGGGCCGGAGAAGGCGAAGGCGCGCATTCTTGCGTCATCCGGTGAGAATACCGTCCGCACTTCGGTTTTCGACACCGTGCGCGGCTACCGGTGGCCTGATGGCATTACCGGTCGCGCCATCGATAACGATTTCATCGAACGCTGGCATGGTCATGAGTCCGAACTGACGGCCGCAATCGACAGCGAGAGAACGCGCTATTGGGCATCAGTGGCATCCGGCGACGTGGATACCGCGGTCGTTTTCGCTGGCGAAGGAGCGGGCTTGATCAAGGACGTGCCAAAAGCCGGCGATGTCGTCGCGCGAATGGTGGCGGAAGCCGAACATTCTCTCCGCGCGACACAAACACGGATGGTGTAAGGACTCCTGCGGAACCTGCGGCAGCGGCGAACCATCGGTTTAGCAGCGGACCGAGTGCTTTTTTTGGCAGTTTTTGCAAAACCAAGAGACCACAGCCCTTTTTGCAGGCATTGATCCTCGTGCTGAGAACGTCTCCGCCGGCGTGCGGCTGCCCAACAGTTCAATCGGATCAAAGAAACATTGAGAGCGAGCAGTCTTGGTATCGCTTGACAGCCATGCTCGTGCGCGCAAACGTCTGCGCGCAACCGGAAGCCTCGGTTCGTGCAAACGTCCGTCGCTGTCTTGCTTAGGAGTAATAATGGGGGACCTGCGGTACCGTGAACGAGGATGTGATTCGGAAGCTTCAGCCAAGTTCCGAAGCCGAGCGATTCTTGCGCAACGCTGTTGCTGCGGCGGCAGCGTGATCGCTGCGTCCAATAGCCGGATCATAGCCGGTCCGATGGGAGCGGAAGAGGGAATCCTCTACGCCGAGTGCAATTTGGAGCTCGGCATCAACATGAAGCTGCGTCATGACTTCGCGAGTCATTACAACCGCGCCGACTTTTTTCAGCTGCAAGTCAATCGCGGGACTCCGCACATCTACAGCGTCGTCGGTACCGAGGAGCAGCATACGGCTGCCGCAGCCATATTCGCCCCTGGCGGCCGGCGAGCAGCACGATGCGCTCCCATGCCCATCCAAGCAGTTGCCGCCGCCTCTGCAGTCCCATGTGTCTCGATCTCGCGCCCGTTTCGTGCAAAGACCCACACGGCGCATGAAGGGCTCTAAAAAGGGCTCAGACGGCCAGTCGAATTCCTGAAGAAGACTTTCATCACGAAGCAACGTATCGGCGATAGGCTTCTAGCACATGTCTTCTCCGGCCAACCGCACCAAGGCCGATACCTTACCCATCGCGCCTTCGAAACGTCCATGATCGATTGCACGGAACATGGCCAAGATTATTGACGGCGTCGGGCTCGCTTCTGAAATCCGCCGTGAATTGAAGGAGCGATCCCATGCGCTCCAGAGCCGCGGCGTGGTGCCGGGGCTTGCTGTCATCATGGTGGGCAACGATCCAGCCTCGTCAGTATATGTCCGCAACAAGGTGCGCGCATGCAAGGAGGTCGGTATCAACTCGTTCCAATTTGATTTTGAGCAGGACGCCGAACCGGATGCCGTCTTGAGCCTGATCCACGAGCTTAATGACCGGTCGGATATCCATGGCATTTTGGTTCAGCTTCCGCTTCCGGGACACTTCTCCATTACCGAGGTGCTGCGAACAATATCGGCCGACAAAGATGTAGATGGATTTCACCTTTATAACGTGGGCGGACTCGTCGTCGGCGACACAGTGTTCCCGCCGTGCACGCCCTATGGCGTCATGAAGCTGCTTGAACATGAGCAGATCACGCTTGAGGGCAAAAACGTGGTCGTGGTGGGCGCCAGCAACATCGTCGGCAAGCCGATGGCTCTCATGCTCATGCAGAGAGATGCCACGGTGTGTATTTGCCACGCGAAAACGCGCGATCTGGCGCAATTCACGATCCTGGCGGACATTCTAGTGGTGGCCGCCGGGAAGCCGAATTTGATCGTCCCCGAGATGATAAAAACAGGCGCCGTCGTTATCGACGTCGGCATAAACCGATTACCCAACGGCAAGCTTGTTGGCGACGTGGACTTCGAGGGTGTCTCCCGAAAGGCGTCTTACATCACTCCAGTACCGGGAGGAGTAGGACCGATGACGGTAACGATGCTGCTGTTCAACACCATCGCCGCCGCCGAGCGTCGGCTACGTCAATAAGATCAAGACCGGCGCTTTTTCGCGGGGCGATGCGCACGTCGGCACGTCGGTGTTGCTACGAAGTGGAGCTTCTGCCGCCATGCCCCGCTTTGCACTTGATCGCCGCCAATCGAGTCATGCGGTAAGGCCAACAAGATGAGGAGCTTCGGCTTGGTATTGATTATTTCCTCGCTTATATCGTATCACGATATTTCATGTTCGTTTCTGTGCGGATCATTCATAGGGGAAGCAAAGAGCAGGTGAATAAGATTGAAAAGGTCTCGGCCGTGGCAGACGCCCCGCCCGGCGACCGGCCCACGGCCGGAGGTGGGGATGGCATGACGCCCGCCGAGGCTAGGGCCGAAGGAATCCGGCATCTCGGTGATTTTACGACAAGCCCGCGTGTGCTGCTGATTTCGGCGATCGCCATCGCGGTCGGTACCGCCGGGGTCATCACCGGCGTGATTCTGCTCGAGTTGATACGGCTCTTTACCAACCTTTCCTATTTCGGGGTGATCTCGACCGTAGTACGGCCGTTTTCCCAGTCGCCGCTCGGCGTTCTGAAAGTGCTGGTGCCTGTCGGGGGTGCTCTGATCGTCGGACTGATGGCCCGGTATGGCACCGACAAGATCCGCGGCCACGGCATTCCCGAGGCGATCGAAGCGATCCTGCTCGGGCGCTCGCGTCTCGATCTCAAGGTGACGATCCTGAAGCCGCTCTCTTCGGCGATCGCGATCGGGACCGGCGGCCCGTTCGGCGCCGAGGGGCCGATCATCATGACCGGAGGCGCGGTCGGCTCGCTGATCGCCCAGATGCTGCCGGTAAGCGACACCGAGCGAAAGACGCTCCTGGTCGCGGGCGCCGCAGCCGGGATGACAACGGTGTTCGGCACGCCGATCGCCGCGGTGCTGCTCGCCGTCGAACTCCTTTTGTTCGAGTGGTCGCCGCGCAGCTTCATCCCGGTCGCCACCGCTTGCATCATAGCGGAGGTCGAGCGCACCTGGATTGGTCTGCCCTCGCCGCTGTTTCCTTTCCATGGCGGCATGGATATCTCGTTCCTCGGGCTCGGGTCGTGGATCTTTATTGGTCTGCTTTCGGGCTTGCTCTCGGGCATCCTCACTTGGCTCGTCTATACGTGCGAGGACGGGTTCCTCAAGCTTCCGATCCATTGGATGTGGTGGCCGTTGCTGGGCGGACTTGTCGTCGGCATCGGCGGGCTCATCGATCCCAGCGCGCTTGGCGTCGGCTATGACAACATCGCGCAAATGCTTCTGGGCCACGTGCTGCCCGTCGCGGCAATTGTGCTTCTCGTGGTCAAGGCGATCATCTGGGCCGTGGCGCTTGGCTCGGGCACTTCGGGGGGCGTGCTTGCGCCGCTTCTCATCATGGGCGGCGGTCTCGGCGCGGCACTGGGCACATTCATGCCCCCCGCGTCGCCCGGATTCTGGGCGCTGCTTGCGATGTGCGCGACCATGGGCGGGACGATGCGTTCGCCGCTCACGGCAACCTTCTTCGCCATCGAGGTCACCGGCAACACCCATGTGCTGCTGCCGCTGATTACCGCCTGCGTTACCGCTCACGCGGTCACCGTCCTTATCATGCGCCGTTCGATCCTGACCGAGAAGATCGCAAGGCGCGGGCATCATCTGACGCGCGAGTATCGGATCGATCCCTTCGCTCTGATGCAGGCCAGGGATATCATGGCGAGCGAGGTCGAGTCCCTGCCTGGGACGACGACGCTTCGCGAGGCGATCAGGCTCTTCACCCGTCCCGAGACCAAGCACCCGAGCTTTCCGGTCGTCGATCAGGACAAGCATGTTGTCGGCATCGTCGATCCTCCCACCCTGATGGCGTGGCGCCGCGCGGGCAAGCGGCGCGACGCCCCGCTCACCGAACTGCTGACCGGCCAGAGCATCGTGCTCTCCTATCCGGACGAGTATCTCGATGAACTGATCGAGCGGATGACACGGACCAATGTCGCGCATACCGCGGTGATCTCGCGCGCCGACCAGCGTCTCGTCGGCTATGTGAGCTGGCGCGATTTGCTCCGCGCCCGCAGCCGCACGAAAGCGGAAGAAACTCAGCGAGTCGCGTTCTATCGCGTACGATAGGCCAGATTCATCTGGAGTTTCGGGCGGGGCCCGCTTCGCACCTTCTGGCGCTCGGCGGCTTGCACCCAACGCGCATCGGGCTGCCCTCGCGTATGCTCTGCCGCGTACGTCTTCGCGCCGGAATAGTCGAGGGTGGCGGAGAGGGAGGCCGAGGTTTTTCCGGCTACCCTCATCCAGTATCGTCGGTCTAAGTCCATGACCCCGCAGCGGTATTTCCGCTGACCGATCTTGTGACCGCGCTGCCCACGTCCAATATTATCCGGCAAAATCCAGTGGGCTAGGTCCAGGGGCAGCCCGAGGGGCAAAGCGAAGGCAAAGGCATGGACAGGGCGAGGCGAAAGGCCAAGGCGACCGCGAGTTTGACGGTGAAGCGCGTCGCGAAGCTTCTGCGGGCTGGCGTGCCGGGCCGCTATCTGGATCGCGGCGACGGTCGCAGCGGCAATCAATACGACCCAGTCAAAGGGCTTTATTTGGTCGTTAACAGCCCGACCTCGGCTGCGTGGGAGATGCGCTATCAGTTACGCGGTAAGACGCGTTTCATGGGCCTCGGTTCAGTCAGAGATTTTAGCTTGGTGCAAGCCCGCGATCGCGCCCGCGCAGCGCGCCGGCAGCTGGCTGACAAGATCGATCCGATCGAGGAGCGCCGTGCCGATCGTCAGGCCAAGGTTCGCGAGGCCGCCGAAAATCTCACCTTGAAAAAAGCCGCGGAGGAGTTTCTCCAAGTCCATGGCGATACCTGGAAGAACGGCAAACACCGGCAGCAGTGGGCGAATACCCTGCGCGATTACGCCTTTCCGAAACTTGGCGAGCGGCTCTGCAAGGCGATTGACACCGCAGCCATCAACGACGCCGTAGCGCCCATCTGGGCAACGATCCCGGAAACCGCCTCGCGGGTCAAACAACGGATCGAGCGGGTGATCCAATGGGTCAAGGACGGCAAGCCTCTGCCGACGGCAAAATCCACCCGCAAGAGGAAACATCCGGCTTTGCCTTACACCGAACTCCCGGCCTTCCTCGCCGAGCTACGGCTGCGCGAAGGGATTGCGGCCCGCGCCCTTGAGTTTGCGATCTTATGCGCGAGCCGGACGAACGAGGTCATTGGCGCTACGCGACTTGAGTTCGATTTCAGCCGTAAGGTTTGGACCATCCCGGCCGTGCGCATGAAGATGGAGCACGAGCATAGGGTGCCGCTCAGCGATCGCGCCATCGACCTGCTACGGGCGTTGCCGACTGAAGAAGGCAATCCGTTTATGTTCATCGGCGCCAAGCAGGGTAAGGGTCTCAGCAACATGGCTCTGGCGGAAGTAGTCCGGCAGATGAACGACGAACGCACCCGCGCCGGGCTGCCGCGCTACGTTGATCCGAAGCAGAACAACCGCGATGTCGTCCCGCATGGTTTTCGCAGCACCTTCCGCGATTGGACCGCTGATAAATCGACCACTCCAAATCACGTCGCCGAAATGGCGCTCGCCCACCGGGTCAAGGGCGTGGAGGGCGACTACCGCCGTGGCGACCTTTTCGAGAAGCGCCGCCAGTTGATGGCCGCTTGGGCGCGCTATGGTGCCAGCCCGCCGCGACCGGCCAGAGCCGAAGTCGTCAACCTGCATGAGGCCCGGATATGAAGCGTAAGCATTCGCGTCGGATCAAAGACCTTCTCGAGCGCGCCGACCATGGGGAGACTACGGAGCTGCGCCTGCGTTACAAGGACGGTGGCGTTGGTGAAACTAGCGTTGATGAGCCCGGCATTCTCGAGTTCTTTCGCGAGCTGGTTGACGATTTGCAGCAGGGGCGGGAATTGAGCGAGGAGGGTCGTGATTTCCTGAAAGACCTGCTTTTAGGCTACGAACTCGGGCCTGCCGTTGGCGGCTGTCTCCCGAACAAACAGGCCAGGGCGGCGAACGCCCAAGCACTCATCGGGCCTGTTTGTGAATATCGGCGACTGCGAAAGGACGGCGACAGCGCCGACATCGCCGCTGCGAAAGTGAAGCGCCAATACCCTCAGTCCTTCGCCGATAAGGAGAGGGATACGGTCAAGGAAATTCTGCAGCATCCCAACCGATTTGCGGGAGTGAAATAGGCCCGGCTATTCAAACCCGCATTTGGGTCTGACCTTATCCTCCTGAAGTCCGGCCGATCGCGGCCGGATCGCGCAATCAGGAGAATTTTTGATGCCCCAGGTCGTTGTCCGTCATGCCGCCGCGATCAAGCTGTCAAATCGCACCCAACTCCGACCCCCGTTTCGCATCCAAGGACGACCCCTCTGACGTAGCCGAGACCGGCGGCGCGGAGCGCGCAGATAGCGGAGCAGAGCCGGTCTTGGCGGGCGGAGATTGGCGAGCGGGAGATTATGCGCGGTTCTTGAAGCGCCAACTTTCGTTGCCGGTCTCGACGATATCGCAGTGGTGAGTGAGGCGATCGA
>JBOHIU010000032.1:0-10851 GCA_050725855.1 Xanthobacteraceae bacterium
CCCCGGAGCCGCCCGAGTGCGGCGGTGACGAACCGCCGCCCGCGGGAACCGCCTCTCGCTCCGCCGGCCGCTGTCACCCGGCCGGCGTCCTTTCGGCGAGCGAGATGGGGCGCTTGTCTCATATCGCGCGACCGGCGTCAATAATTATCTCTATGGCAGAGACTATACATTGATTCTGCGGCACTTTTGGGCGCGGCGTTTTTCACGGGTGGCGAGCGGATGCGCTCGATTCGCGCGAATCATATCGGGCGAATCTTTGGTATTCGCGTGGCCGGCAATGCCGAGCCGGACAACGCGGTTGAACGCTTTAAGCGAGCTACGCGGAAGAAGGCCCACCAAACAAAAACCGCCCGGCGCGGTCGGCGCCGGGCGGCTTCTTTTTGATGAAGGTCGGGAGGCGCTCAATCCGCCAGCGGATTGGGACGCACCTGGATATGAACCACGATCGGCCTGTCGCCTTTGCCGCCTTCCTTGAGCCAGGGCGTGCGGTCGCCTTCCGCCGACCACAATCCCCTGCCCTTCCAGCCGGCCTTGGGATTGTCGATGCGGCCATCGAGTCCCTTGGCATAGAAGCCGATCGGATAGGGAATGCGCAGCACGATCATCTTGCCGTTGACCAGTGCGTCGAAGCCGTCGTTTTCGTCGCCGGTTGAAATCGGCACGTCCTTGCCGAGACCGACGGCGTCGTGCTGGTCGACCCAGGTGTAGTAGCTCGCCTCGGCGCTGTTCTTGCCGATGCCGGCAAAGCCCGGACCCGGATATTGATGGAAGGTCCAGCCTTCGGGGCAGGCGTCGCCGGTCGCGGCCTTCGGACCATTGAGCGGACCTTTACACTTGGAACGGTCGAAACTGCCGAGGTCGCCACTACCCAGCGACACCCAGACCACGCCCTTAGAGTCGATATCGCCGCCGCGCGGACCGAAGCCCGGCATCGGAATCTTGTAGAATTCCGACAGCTTGGTCTTCGGATCGAAACGCACGATTCCGGCCGGGCCGCCAAACACATTGTCGGTGTACCAGATCGATCCATCGACCGGATTAGGCATCACCGCGTAAGTGCCGGAGCCAACGAGCGTCACATCCTTGTTCGGATCGAGCGGCTGTCCGTACTTGGTGAACGCGGTCGTGATTTTGCCGGTGCCGGTGGTGTCGAGCACGAACGGCGCCCAGCCCTCCGCCTTCTGCACGTCGCCAGTTTCGTCGAACACCTTGGTGTCGAGCCAGCCGGCGCGATTACCGGCGCCGCTAACCCACAAAGTGTTGTCCTTGTCGAAGCCGAATTGCAGGTGATGGGTACCGAAGCAGGTGTTGATGAAGGTCCATTTCTTGGTCTTCGGCTCGTACATCACGAGCTGGCGCTCGTCCTTGGCGATCGGATCGACCTTGGCATACGGATTATCCGAGCCCTTGCGGCAGTATGCCGGGGTACCCGGGGCATGATTGGTTCCGGTCAGCCAAAGCCTGCCTTTGGAATCGATCATGTCGTTGTGATTGTTGACCCGCGTGTCCCAGATCTTCTCCATGCCCCAATAGGCCGACGGCGCGATCGGCGCCGCCGCTGCGGCATGGCCGGGACCAAGGGCCTCGGGCACGCTGGGATCCTCCGGCGGCGTGATGTAGCTGACCTTCGCGGTTTGCGGATCGAGCACCGGCAGATGGTCCGTCGAATATTCGGTCGAGCCGTAGAGCTTGCCGTAGGCGTTCACCGTCGGGTTGCGCTTGTCGGTGGAAATCAGATCATGCAGATACTTTTTGTCGGTGCTCCAATCCCACTCGGTGACGACGACGTCGCGCTCTACGCCGGCCGGTCGCGGCGGCTTGTCAGACGGTAACGCTCCTTTGGCGACGCTGTCGGTCCACTCGCCAAAATATTTGAGCGGCACGTCGTTGAGACTGCCCATCGCGTTGATCATGTTGGGATAGGCCATGCCCGATTGAATGCGCCGCGCCCAGCCCTCTTCGCCCGTCTTGAACGTGCCAAACGCGGCCGGGATGGTCCGCGTCGAAAGCTGCCCAAGCTGATGGCAGCCGACGCAGGCCTGATTCTTGATCGCCGTCAGGTATTCCTGCTGCGTCACCTTGGGCGGAATGTCGGTCTTGCCGCCGAAGTCACTCGCGGGCGGAATCTTGAGCATCGCGAACCAATAGATCGCTGGATAATATTGCGCCGCCGCCGCAGCATTCGGAGCCGGAACGGCGCTGAGATTAAGATGTTTGCCCGGTGTGGCTTCGACCTTAGGCGAGTCGATCAAACCATAGCCGCGGACCCAGACTTCGTACTTCGCCTTCGGCAGATCCGGCACCAGGTACCGGCCGCTGTCGTCGGTAACGACGATCTTGGCGTAACGCGTGGGCAGGTCGCGGGTCTCGGCGATCACCCAAACGCCCGCTTCGGGTCCATGCGGCCCGGTGACCACACCGCCGATATCGGCGCGGCCAACTTTGACACTCTGCGCCCATACTCTCGCCGGTGTCGCAATAAGAAACGCGGCGACCGCGATCGCCGCAACGCTCGTCCATGAGACGCGTTTCATGCCCAACCTCCCTAGCGGAGCGGCGCGTTCGCCCTGCGCACCGCCTTGCTCGAAATGTGCCCGACGAAGCGACCCGGCCGCAAGCGAAATCCGCCGAAGGCTGTCATGCGGGCCAAGCGTGCGGACATCATCGCTCAGCGCGGTTGCGCGCGTTCCCGCGAAGCGCGCATCCGTAGCGCGCTCCATCGCTCTCTACCGCGATTGGCCGCACTTCCGCGCGGACGCGCGGATAGCGGGACAGCGATCAACTCCAGCAAAATACGCGCGGCTTAATGCGACGATGCGGTAACGGCGCTGCTCAGCTTCTCGAACAGGCCGGTGATATCCCTGCGAATCGTCGCCAGTTTTGTGAACTGATCGGCAAGGCTCGCCACGCGCTCTTCCAGTTCCCGTTTGGTGTCGGCGAACACCTTGACCCGAGCTGCGAGATCGCCCTCCTCGCCGCCCTCGATGCGCCGGATCTTAACGATCAGCTTTTCACGGATGCCGTCCAAATCCTCGATCAGCTTCGCCACACCGGTTTCTTCGGATTCGAGCGGAACCAGGCGCGACTGCAGGTCGCCAAGCTTGGCCCTTAATTGCCCAAAGGCGACGACCCGGCTTTCAATCTCGTCGAACTGATCCTGCGTATAAGCGACGAAACGCGACAGTTCATCGGCCCGACCGTTGAGATCGGCCGGGGCGTTACCGTTCCGCGCGATCGAAACCGCGCTCAACGCACGATCGAGCCCGCCGTAGAGCGACGTCACGTCGTCGCGCAAATTGGCGAGCTTGTAAAACTGGGCCTGCAAATGCGCGAGGCCCTCGTCGAGCTTTTTTCGGTCGTCGGCCAATATCTGCACGCGATCGGCCAGCGCCCCCTCGGGCGTGCGATCGAGTGAATCGATGTTGGACGCCAGACTGTCACGCTGCTCGGTCAGACTTCTCAAACGGCTGGTGATGCCGTCCTCGGGCGCCGCGAACGGAGCGAGGCGCGCGCGCAGTTCCGCGCATGCCTCGCTCAACGCGGCGACTGTCTTCGACGCTTGCTCAATGTGATCGGAGCGCACATTGCTCTGTCTGACGAACTCGCCGAGGTTCTTCAGCCGGATGTCCAGCGCCGTGCCGTCGTCTCCGCTGGCAACTTCGGCCAGCACATGCTGGATGTCGCTCTGGCGGCTGTCGATCTCGGCAAACATCTGCTCGATCGTGCGCCTGGTTTCGAGCACGGGAGCAACGCGCTGCTTCAACGCCTCCTGCTGAGCACGGACCGCTTCGACCCGGCTTTCGAGATCAACCATCTGGTTGCGGCTATGCTGAATCTCGGCGAAGCGTTCCGACTCGCTAATCCGCCGCTGCAGCGCCGCGATGGCGTCCTCAGGGTCGGTACGGGTCAGATGCTGGACGCTCGTGTCGATCTCGCCCTGCAGCTTGCCCAACTCTTTGGCGCGCGCCCGTACGCCGTCAAGACGGAGTTCAAGTGCACTCGCCGACTGGCGCTGGCGCACCAGCCTGTCCCAAAGCCAAACCGCAATCGGAATCATCACCAGCGGCACGAGCACGATCACGGCCCATGCGATCTTGTGCGACAGCGGTTCGGCCCGGTAGGAGCCGATCAGAACCGCCGTTTCCGGGCCTTGGGTCAGAACGATGAACCCGACCGCCAGCACAAAAAACACCACGGAAACGCCGACAAACTTGCCCATCGGAACGCTTCGCCCACCCCCAACGTGACGCCGGTTGGTTAGGTACGACAGGAAGGCCGCAGGCACAAGGCCGCCGCAGCTTCCGAGCCGAGTGAAACTTCAAAGATGCGCGGTCATGGCGCCTCGCCGTGTGCGGCGCTTGAGGCGGGCAGGCGCATCGGGATCAGGTCAAAACAGGCGCTCACACCGCCAGTGCAGCAGTCTGGTTCCTTCGAATCGCCAGCGTGCTGAGAATGGTAAAATTGATCATGCTGACACCCACGCCAGCCGCGAAGGCCGGCGCGTAAAAGCCGAAATAATCATACAGAACGCCGCCGGCCCAGCCGCCGACCGCCATGCCCGTGCCGCTGCAGAGGAGCAGCGTCGGAATTCGCCAATAGGCTTCGCCGACCGGATAGAGTTCGCGAGAGGCGAGGACGTTGGCGGGGACGAGGCCGCTGAAGCCGAAGCCGAACAAGGCCGAGATGGTGAACAGCCCGTACTCGTTTTGCGTCAGCAGAAATGCCGCCAAGCCTACGGTCTGACAGGCCGATCCGGCCACCATCGTATAAATGCCGCCGACCCGGTCGGACAGTGCGCCCCAGAGTTGGCGACTGATGAACGCCGAGCCGAGCAGGACCGAGAGCATTGCCGCACCCTGAACGGGGCTGATGCCGATGTCGCTGCAGAAAGCGACAAGATGCGCTTGCGGCATCGACATGGGCACGCAGCAGGTAAAAATCCCGCAGGCCTGCAGCGCGAAGACGAGGTTGATCGGCCAACCGAGCGCGGTCTCGCCGCGGCGCCTTTCGGCTGCGCGCGCGAATTGAAGCGAACTCTCCGGCGGCGGCCCGAGCACGATCGCGGCGGCGGGGATGATCAGTACAAGCTCCAACGCCGCGTAATACAGCATCGTCTGCCGCCATCCGGCATACGCGATCAGCCGCTCGAAGATCGATGGCCAGATCGTCCCGGCCAGAAAGCTGCCGCTGGAGATCAGCGCCAGCGCCGAGCCGCGCCGGCGGTCGAACCAGCGGCTGACATAGACGTAGAACGGCGCGTTGATGCCGCCGATGCCGAGCACGCCGATGAACAAGCCGTGGCCGACAAACAATGGCAGCGATGGCCCAAGGGTCGACAGCGCCAAGCCCGAGGCGATCATCAGGGAACCGCCAATGACGGTCCAGCGCACCCCGACGCGCTCAGCGATCCGGCCCATGAGAATGCCGCCGATCCCCGAGCCGAGCCACACCAGTGCTCCCGCCAAAGCCGGGATCGAGCGCTCGCCGCCGACCTCGGCGGCGATGTTCTTGAGCGCGACCACGGTGATCCATGGCGCGCCAAAGGCGACCGCCATCACGAGAAGCGCAACCGCCGCAACGACCCAGGATCTGCGCGTCTCGACCGAGGGCAAGAAGGATGACGATTCCAGCATGTCTTTCGCGTTGCTAGCAGTCCAATTCTAACATTCGCATCCGGGTTCGGCATGCTCTCATGCGAATGTTAGAATCAGAGGACCACTAGCAAGTATAAATGCCAGTGGAGCTTTGGATTTGGCATTCGCTACACCAGTTCACCGCTCGGTGGGCAGCGAATGTCAAATCCGCTCCACTACCGCGCCGGCAGGGCTCGCAGGAGACGCCGGTATAGCAGCCGGCGCGGCGGGACGCCTGCGAAAATATTGCAGGTCCGGGAATAAAAATTGCCGACACCCGATCTCGTCCGCGGAGCCATTTCCGGCTTTCATGGGAGAGATGGAAATGCGCGAGCGCGACCGCGAACACGGCGTCAGCCGCCGCAAGTTCTGGAATTCAGGGCTACAATGTCCGCCACTGGTCGGCGCAGGGGCTCGATTTTTGGGCCGTCGGCGGCCTCGATCCGTCGGAATTGGGCGAGTCTGTCGAAAAGATTTCCGCCGCCCTCCGCCCAAGCGGCCGCTCTTGACTGGCCTCAGCGGTTGCAACCGGCTAAAGGTCTGGGCCGAATCCAGCGTTTGCGCTGTTCGTACCCGCCGGAACTTGCGAAACGTCCCGGCGCAGCAGACGTTTAGATACGAGTCATGGATCAACGTGTCAGCAATGAACGGCAGGATGCCGCGCCGGACCGAGCCGCGCTACCCCAGCAAGGGCCGCCGAAGGATCAATCGATCCGCGCGCGTTTGCGTGCGCGTCGAGGCCTCGTGCTCGCGATTGCCGCGCTCTGTGTCCTCGGCGTGGTTGGTGTCGCGGTCTGGTGGATCAGCAGCAGCGGCTACATCTCGACCGATGATGCGTTCATCGACACCCGCACTGTAACAATCAGTCCGCAGATCAGCGCAGATGTGGTCGACGTGCCGGTGACCGACAATCAGCCGGTCAATGCCGGAACCGTGCTGGTCCGGCTCGACGCCCGCAACTACCAGGCGCAGGTCGATCAGAGCAAGGCGCAGGTCGACGCCGCCCAGGCAAACATCGCCAACATCGACGCGCAGATCGGTACCCAGCAGGCGCGCATCCAGCAAGCCCAACAGCAATTATCGCAGCAGCGGGCCGCCCTGAATTTCGCGCAACAGCAAAACGACCGCTATGAACGGCTGGTCAAGACCGGGTCCGTCACTCAGGAACAAGCGCAGCAATACCACTCGAGCTATTTGCAGGCCCAGGCGGCTTTTGACGCCGCGCAGGCGAACGTCGCCGCGACGCAGAAGCAGCTTCCGGTTCTGCAAAGCCAAAAGCTGCAGGCGCAGGCCCAGCTGGAGCAGATGCGCGCCACCCTCGAACAGGCGCAGATTAATCTTTCGCACACCGTGATTACCGCCCCGGTCGACGGTTATGTGACGCAGCTGACCGCCGCAAAGGGCAGTTACGCCGCGGCCGGCCAGGCATTGATGATGTTCGTGCCGCGCCAGGTCTGGGTGACGGCGAATTTCAAGGAGACCGAACTCAGTTCGATCCGCGTCGGCGCGCCGGCGACGATTGTGGTTGATGCCTATCCCGGACGGACATTCAAAGGCCATGTCGCCAGCATCCAGGCCGGGAGCGGCACGGCATTCAGCCTGCTGCCCGCTGAGAATGCGACCGGCAATTACGTGAAGATCGTGCAGCGCGTGCCGGTCAAGATCGTGTTCAACAAACAGCCCGACGTGCTGCTTGGCCCAGGCATGTCGGCGGTCCCGAACGTCAAGGTGCAATGAGCGACGCCGGCGCGCCTGGCGGCTGGAATCCGAGCCGATCGGCCGCCGGCAACCGCAATCCCTGGCTCATCGCCGTCGTCGTCTCGATCGCCACCTTCATGGTCGTGCTCGACGCCGCCATCGCTAATGTCTCGCTGCGGTACATGGCCGGCAGTTTCGGCGCCAGTCTCGATCAGAGCACATGGATCCTCACGACGTATCTCATGGCCAATGCCGTCGTCTTGCCGGTGAGCGGCTGGCTGGCAAACGTGCTCGGGCGCAAACGCTTCTACATGATCTGCGTGGCGCTGTTTACGGCAAGCTCCTTGCTCTGCGGGCTGGCGCCGAACCTCAGCGCATTGATTGTGTTCCGCATCCTGCAGGGTCTTGGCGGCGGCGGCATGCCGACGAGCGAGCAAGCCATCCTGGCCGACACGTTTCCACCGGCCCGGCGCGGACAGGCGTTCGCGCTCTATGGCATCGCCGTCATCGTTGCGCCAACGGTCGGACCCACGCTCGGCGGCTGGATCACCGATACTTATTCTTGGCACTGGATTTTTTTTATTAACGTGCCGATCGGCGTCGCCTCTCTGGCGCTCGTACATTGGCTTGTCGAGGAGCCGGAAACGCTTGAACGCGAACGGCAAGCGCGCTTCGCCGGCGGATTGCATGTCGACTGGATCGGCTTCGTGCTGATCGCAATCGCGTTCGGCAGTCTCGAATGGGTGCTGGACAGAGGTCAACAGGACGATTGGTTCAGCTCGAACGTTATCGTCGCTTTTGCTTTGATCGCCGCCGCCTCGTTCGTATTCTTTATCATTTGGGAGCTCACGGATGAGGAGCCGATCGTTGATATTCGACTACTCAGCGGCCGGCAATTCGCGATGTCGTTTTTCATCATGATGACAGTGGGCGGCATTCTGAACGGCTCGACTCAGGTCATACCGCAACTCTTGCAAACCGACTTTCCCTACACGGCGGAACTGGCGGGACTCGCTCTTATGCCGGGCGGATTGGCGATGCTGGCGATCATGCCCATTGCCGGACAGGTGACCGGGCGGCTTCAGCCGAAATATTGGATCGCGTTCGGCCTTGGAGTGATCGCGCTGTCGATGTGGTATTCAACCACCCTCGTTCCCGACGCGAGTTTCGGCTATTTCGCAACGGTGCGCGTCTATCAAATGATCGGCTTGCCGTTCCTGTTCATTCCCATCAACCTGATCGCTTATGACGGACTACCGCCGCACCAGACCAACCAGGGCTCCGCGCTCATTAACGTCGCCCGCAACCTGGGCGGAAGCCTCGGCATCTCGCTCGCCAGTACCGAGCTTTTGCAGCGCAGCCAGTTCCATCAGGCGCGCCTGGTGAGTCACCTGGTCCCCACTTCGCCGGCCTTTCAGTCGACGCTCAAGGCGATCACGCACTTCTTCACTGAACGCGGCGCTCCGGCGGCGAACGCGCAATCCCACGCCTTTGCCTATATCGGCCAACTCGTCGGCAGACAGGCGTCGCTTTTGGCCTATATCGACATATTCCATACCTGGGCGATCTTTGCCGCGTTGCTCGTCCCGGTCGTGCTGTTGTTGATCAAGCGCGTGTCCGGCGGGGGCCACGCGGCCGCAATGCATTGAAAGCTTGTCCTATTTGCGGGATAAGCGGATGGCGGCCATTTGCCGAAGGAGACGGGGCCCGTGCTTCAGCCGCGCGCAATTGACCGCATCGCTTTCTTGTTCGCAATGCTTCTCGTGCCGGCGGCGGCGAAAGCCGCGTCACTGCCGGTCGAGGTCGACGTCGTTATGGTCGATTACCGGTTCGTGCCCAATCACCTGACGTTCCAGCACGGCGTCCATTATAAGCTGCATTTGGAGAACCACGGCAAGGAAACGCACGAATTCACCGCGCCGGTGTTTTTTGCCGTGGCCGCCATAGACAATCCCGAAGTGTTGAACCGGGAGCATACCGAAGTTTTGCTGCAGCCCGGTGACAAAAAGGACATCTTTTTCACGCCGCTCATCCCAGGCACCTACGATCTACGCTGCGCCGATCACGACTGGTACGGCATGGTCGGCGGAATCACCGTCAAATAGCAGGGCTGAAAACGTTGGCAGCCGGCGGCAGGCAACCGGTTGCCGATGTGCGCGGCCGTTCGCTGGCAAAGGAATGGCCGCGCCGCCGGCAATTGGCCGCTGCGGCGCCTCAGTGCCGCCGCGCGTCCGCGCTGAAATGTCTTTTCTTCGATTATGACGGCACCATTCTTGCCTGAGTTCGTTGTCCGTTCGGCTGTGGGGCTGTGCATCAGGAGCCCCCGGGACGTGCACACCGGGGAAGAAAGGAGTCGCCACGATGTGTGACTTTAGCCTTCAAAGCGTACGCTCGAGGCCGGCGAAAGTCGGCGACAAGCTGGTAACACGCGACTTCGGCACCGGAACGCGCGGCTTCGCCGCCAGCGACGATCCCGGTTTGGCAGTCTGCGTGATGCCTGGAACGGAGTTGGCCTTTGCCGGCGACGTTGCGTGCCTGCCGGCCGGCCTCCTGGGATGGAAAACCAAGACCATCAACCATCAGACCGCCATCTTCCGCCAAGTCAACAAAGACAAGCTGGCTGCACACCACGACGCGCTCGAATTTCCCGATGGGCGGATCGTGTTGCTGACGCTGCTCTGCGAAGGGCAGCCCGCGACGGTGCTGCAACTGCCGGCGCGGCCGGCGACCGTTGAAGAGGCGCACGAACAGGAACGCGTCGGCTTCCTCGGCTGAACCGCGTTTCATCGATCGCAAGAACAAAGCCGGCCGCCAGCAATGGCGGCCGGTGGTCTTTTGATGGGAGCGGAATTAGATCGTTTCGTGCCCGAGCGACGGCGGAACGGCTTGTCAGGCGCCGCCACCTGGAACGAAGCAGCGAATGACCACCTGGTCGCCGTAGGCGCTATACCATACAATTGCGTCGCCCACGGGGTTTCCGACATTGGTGAGTACTGCTTCGGGAGGAACCGGCGTCCAGGTGCCATTGATCGGCACCCAATATCGATTTTTCCGCATTTGGAAATCCGTGCGATGGCCGTCGGCGACGTCGCAGCATGGAATGCCGTGCGGCGACTTGACGTTGTGAAACCAGGTTCGCACCGAAGGCGACACGTGGACAAATTGTCCATTGTCGTGCGCGACAGCCGGCATACCAACGAAAAATGGCGCCATCATAGCCCAGAGCAGCATGGACCTGGTCGAAGTGCTGCCGACGCCACACGTTTTCTGCGGTCGTCCTGGGCCCATATCGCCGCCCAAAAAGCCGCCCTGGCTGCCGGTCCGTAAGTCTAGTAAGAAACTCACTTGCTCGGCTGGTGCCGCATACTCCCGGGATACTCCCGGGGCGACACAAGGACGTCTCAGGCGGTGATCGGCTTGATCTCCACGACGTAGCCAAGGTCGGCCAGGCGTTTGATCAGGCGGCTTTTTTTCTGGTCGGTGGAACGGCGATCGAAGTGATTGGAGCCAAGGTCCTTGT
>JBOHIU010000033.1:0-10928 GCA_050725855.1 Xanthobacteraceae bacterium
CCGTGGCGTCGCGCGACGCGAGAGGTTTCTGGGGACTTTTGCGGGGCTGCGGGCGGGCAGCGAAGAGGCGATCTCGGTGGGCCTTTGATGATGCCGCGACGGTGACGCGGTGCGGCGCCCGCGTGTCAGGCGGGTGAAGCCCGTGCGCTGGCGGCGGCGTTGAGGCGGACGGCGGCGACGCCCCAGAGCTTGGCAACCGGACAACTCGACGCCATCGCCACTTTGATGCGGCGGACGCTGATGCGCACGAGGGCGCCGATCTTGAGCAGCTTGAGGCGAATGGTGCCGCAGCTGGCGTTGGCCAGCGCGCCGTCGTGGAGACCGATACGGCGCACGGCACACAGCAGAATATAGGCCATCGAGTGGAACCACAGCCGCAGCTGATTGGCGCGCATCGTGGCAGTCGAGGTGCGATCGGCATAGAGATCGAGCTGGCACTCCTTGATCCGGTTCTCCATCTCGCCGCGGGCGCAATAGACCTTCTCGTAGAGGTATTTGGGCTTGCACGCGGCGCGCGGCAGCGAGGTCACGACAAAGCGCGGATTGGCTTCGTCGTTGGTGAACTCGGCCTTGGCCACGACCCGGCGCCGGCGGCTCCAGCTGCGGCGCGTCTGCCAGGTGAACTCCTTGAAGAACCGCGCCGGCTTGCCGCTCCGCCGGCTCTTCGCCGCGGCGCGCGCCAGCTCGGCTGCGATCACGGCCACCAGCCGCTTATTCTGCTGCAAGCCGAACAGAAAATGCACGCCGTTGGCCTCGCACCAGGCCATCAACTCCTCGCGCGCGAACCCTGAATCGGCACGCAGCACAATGCGCACAGACGGCCAGCGGGCGCGAACCTGCGCCACGATGCGCGCCACTTCCTCAACCGCCCCCGCCGCCGCGTCAATGCGCGCGGATCGCAGCTTGGCCGCCAACAAGTGGCGGCCGCAGAACACATACAGCGGCAGGTAGCAGTAGCAGTCGTAATAGCCGTGGAAGAACCGCCCCTCCTGCTCGCCATGCACCGGATCGTCGGTCGCATCGAGATCGAGGATGATCTCTTGCGGAGCGCGTTCGTGCGCCTCCAGGAACAGCTCGACCATCAGCCGCCTGATGGCGATCGGATTGTGACTGACCTTGTGGTAGCGCGTCGGCTCCAATCGGCTCAGCTCCAGCCGGTTCAGCGTCGATTTGCCGGCAACCGGCGCGCAATCCTCGCGTCTTGCTTCCAGCTTGCCCGCCAACACCGCCATCATCGGATCATAGCGCAACGCGTCGTGGTCGTTAAGGTCCTCATAGCCAAGCGCAATCCCGAACACCCGCTGGCCCAGCAAGGTCGCGACCGCATGCTCGATCAGCGCTTGACGCCGCTCGTCGTGAAAGCACGCCGCAAACCGCTCCGTCAGCCTGATCGCACCATCCGCCGCCCCCAGCAACAGCGCGCCCGCATCCGAGGTGATCGCTCCGCCGTCGAATGCCGCCACCACCTCGCGCCCTTCAACGGGTGCAAATCCGAACAAATCTGCGCTACACTCTGTCGGCATCGGGGCGCCTCCGCGAATCGCTGAAAGCTGTTGCAGCACAACCACTTTCGCTGATTCGGCGCCTCGATGCGCCAATTAGTGTGAGATATCCGGGCTAGCGGTAAAATCGTGAGGTGTTGCAATGGCGAACAAGGATTTGCGGGATTGGATCAAAGACGTCGCGGCCGCCGGCGAGTTGAAGACCATCAAGGGCGCCGAACCCAAGGAGGAGATCGGCGGCATCGTCGACATCTATCAGCGCAAGATGGGAAATCCGGCGCTGTTGTTCGATGACGTGCCGGGCTTTCCCGGCGGCCGCCGCGTCGTCGCCAACATTCTGACCTCGGTGCCGCGCATTAACGTCGCGCTCGGGTTGCCGCCGCAAGCCTCGGAAATGGAACTGATCCAATGGTGGCGTAACTACATGAAACATGCGCCGGCGCACGAACCGCGGCCGGTCAATGGCGGGCCGCTCCTGGAGAACGTGTTCGAAGGCAAGGATATCGATATCCAGAAGATCCCGACGCCGGTTTGGCACGAGCATGACGGCGGTCCGTATATCGGCACGGGCTGCATGGTGGTGATGCGCGACCCGGATTCCGGATGGCTCAATTACGGCTGCTACCGCGTGCAGAGCCACGAACCGGGCTTGGCGTCGGTGATGATGTCGCCGGGCAAGCACGGCCGCATCATCATGAGCAAGTACCACGACCGCGGCCAGCCATGCCCGGTCGCGGTGATCGCCGGCATGCACCCGGCGCTCCTCATGCTCGCGGGGCTGGAGATTCCCTACGGCAAGAACGAAATGGAGGCCGCCGGCGGCATCCTCGGCGAGCCGATCGAGGTGTTCAACATGCCGCGCACCGGACTGCCGGTGCCGGCTAATGCCGAGATCGCGTTTGAGGGCTTCATTCACCCCGACGACAAGGTGCAGGAAGGGCCGCTCGGCGAATGGACCGGCTACTATGCCTCCGGCAGCGCGCCGGAGCCCGCGATCCGCATCGCCACCTTCATGCATCGCGATAATCCGATCCTGGTCGGGGCCATTCCGGCGGTGCCGCCCAACGACAACACGTTTTATCTCGGTACCTATCGCTGCGGCGCGGTGTGGAATCAGCTCGAAGCCGCCGGCATTCCTGAAGTCCGAGGCGTATGGGCACACGAGGCCGGCGGCAGCCGTTTCATGCTCACAATTTCGATCAAGCAGCTTTACGGCGGCCATGCCAAGCAGGCCGGCATGGTCGCCTCGCATTGCCACGCCGGCGCCTACTGCAACCGTTGGACCATCGTGGTCGACGAGGACATCGATCCGACCAACGTCAACGACGTCATCTGGGCGATGTGCACGCGCTGCGATCCGCGGATACAAGTTGACATCATCCACGGCGGCTGGAGTTCGGCGCTCGATCCGATGTGCTACGACACCGAAAAGGACCGGCGCAATTCCCGCGTGGTGATCGACGCCTGCATTCCATTCAACCGGCAGAAGACGTTTCCGATCATCGCGCGGTCGAGCAAGGAGCTTGACGCGCGCATGCGGACCAAATGGGCGCACGAGCTGCCGAAGGATTTTTGAACGGTGCAGTTCTGTTGTGGCGTGGCAAAGCTGCCAACGGGTCGGCCGTGAGCCACAGTTGCAATATCGCGAAGCCGTGCGCCAGTCCGTTATGATTGCGCTTAAGTTGTACCGCTCGGCCGCGTCCGTACAAGGGCCGGAATAAAAATCATCAAGACCAAAAACCGCCGATCGGTTCTGGATCGAGCCAACAACAAAAAGTACCTTGCGCGCCCGGCGTAATCGCGCGACTATCGGCTACTCGTGAAGTGCCACACCGCGCCAGCGTGATTGTAGAGGGGCCGGCGCGGAAGTCGGAATTCTGGAGGGGAGCCATCCCGTGGCCGCGAAATTGCGGCGCTGAATGCTGGCAGCGCCGCATTTATCCGCACAGCAAGGGCACGATGAAATGACTGTTGTCACGGCCGAGGGATCGCCTTGGTACCGGACGTTGACCGCAGCGCAGTGGCGAACACTGATCGCTACCAATCTCGGTTGGCTGTTCGACGGGTATGAGACCTACGCATTGTTGCTCGCCGTCGGCCCGGCGATGCATTCGCTGCTGCCGCCCGCCGAACGGCCGCACATTCCGGCGTTCATCGGCACCGTGGTCGCGATCACGCTGCTCGGCTGGGGCATTGGCGGCCTCTGCGGCGGCATTCTCGCGGATTATCTCGGCCGCAAGCGGACGATGATCTACGCCATTCTCGCCTACGCGGTTTTGACCGGGCTGACGGCGTTATCCTTCAATTGGATTTCCTTCGCGCTGCTCCGGTTTCTGGTCGGCATCGCCATCGGTTCGGAGTGGGCGACCGGCTCATCGATGATGGCCGAGCTGTGGCCGAAAGAATCACGCGGCAAAGGCGCGAGCCTGATGCAGTGCGGTTTCGGCATCGGCTTCTTCATCGCCTCGCTGCTCTGGTTGTTCATCAGCGCGTTCGGACCGCAATCTTGGCGCTATCTGTTCCTGGTCGGCATCCTTCCGGCGCTGCTGGTGGTGTGGATCAGATCGTCCATTGACGAATCGCAGGCATGGCAGCAGACCGACGCGCGCCGCCGCGAAGCGCGCATGCGCAGGCAAAGCGGGGCCGCTCTCTCGGCAGCCGACCGGGCGCTGGCTCGCTTTACTATCACCGATCTGTTCGCCGAGCCGGAAATCCGCCGCCGTACGATCCTGGTTTTTCTACTCTCGTTCTCCACCACGATTGCGTGGTGGGGCATCTCCTCCTGGGTGTCGCGCTACATCGCGGGAGCGGCCGGCCAAGCCCACCTGCCGGTGCAGCAATGGGTGAGCTACGCCGGCATGACCTACAATCTCGGCGGCATTCTCGGCTATATCGCGCTCGGATTTCTCGCCGACAGCTTTGGCCGCAAGCCGACTCTGATGTTCTATTTCGTCGGCGCGTTCTTGCTGACGCCGGTGTTGTATCTGTGGACGCACGACATCCACCTGTTGCTGGTCGCGGCGCTGTTCAACGGCTTCTTCACGCTCGGCATCTATTCGTGGATGCCGGTGTGGCTGCCGGAGCTTTATCCGACGCGCTCGCGCGCCACCGGCGTCGCCTTTGCCTTCAACGCGCCGCGCTTTGTCGCGTTTCTCGGCCCGTTATTTGCCGGAGCGCTGATCGTCGAGTTTCACGGTTTCAGCCGCACCGCCATGATCTTCGCCTGTATCTACATCCTCGGATTCGTCGTCACGCCGTTCCTGCCGGAGACCAAGGGCCAGCCGCTGCCGGCATAGGGCGATCCGGCCGCGGCCAATCGATGCTTGCCGATGCAAGTGAGGTCAGCCACGCGGCAGGACCGAGAGCTTCAATCGTGACGAGGACGTAACAGTTACGCGCGTGGTCATTCCCACAGGCTGGTGCCGGAATCCCATCATCGGCTCCGCGCCCGCATTGTCGTCGCCACGCAGGATGAGCCGGATGCGATGCCCCTTGGCGAAACGGCGTGCGTTATCGACCAACGGAATCCGGTAGCGGCATTCGACGCCGGACGGAACGTCCCGCAGCGCCGAAAAATCATCCGATATGGCTGCTCGGCGCCATCCCGCAGTGACGTCCACCGCAGTGTCGTCCGCAGCGACATCCTGCAGCGCCAGGATGAAGGAGGTATCGCCGGCGCTGCTCGCCGCGTCGAGCGTTACCTCCACGGGCCCGACGAGCACCAAATCCGCGTCGAGCGGAGCCGTGGTCCATTCGAGCGTCGCGTCATGCTTGCCGAACATCGACGCATAAGGCGGCGCAGCATAGACATAGGAGCGGACGCCGCGGGCGCCTTCTTCGTGCGCCAGCGCTCCATCCCGGCACAGCGCAAATTCGATCGGCCTCGCCTCCGGCGGCGGCCATGCGGCCGCTTCGTGCCAGCCCGTATTTGGATCGCCGTGGTTTTCTCCGGGGATGACGTAGCGGACCGGCGGCCCGTCCATGATTCCGGTCTCGCGCTCTTTCAGCCAGTGATCGAACCAGGCGAGCGCTTCCACATGAAGGCTCTCCCACGGCCATGTCAGACCGAATCGTCCCAGCATCGCCACGCGAACCGGCACGTCGGGCGAGAGAGCGTGCAAACTCGCGAATGTCGAGGGCAGATGCATCGGGACATTCTCCCAATCGCAGCCCAGATAGACCGGCACCCGGATGCGCGACATCAAGGCGAGGCTGTCGCGCTCCTGCCAGAACGCACTCTTGACCGGATTGAGGATCGACGCCGCATCGAGCAACGCGGCCCATGGTCCCGACGGATCTTTGCGCGTGATAAAACCCAAGAGCGCCAACGCGGACTCGCCATTGTGATGTGCGAAACTCGCATGGACGCGCCGGCTGCGGAGGATCTCCGCGCCCAAGTCCACCACTTTTCCCCGTAGAAACTTGTCCTCCAGGTTGGCGAAGATCGCGACGGCGCGTATCCAATTGAGCGCGAAGGTCGCGCTCAACAAACCGCCGTGCCAAAACGCCTCGTAGGTGTCGGCGCTTAGCCCGACCGGGAATATCGCGCGCAGGTGCGGCGGCTGTTCCACGGCGGCGGCCACCTGGCTCATCGCGAAGGCGCTGATGCCGATCATCCCGACATTGCCGTCGCACCAGGGCTGCGCGGCGATCCATTCGATCGCGTCATGGAGATCGCGCCGCTCCTGCGCTCCGAAGGCATCATAGGTCCCGCCGGAGCCATTGGTGCCGCGTGCGTTGAGGATCACATGCGCGTAGCCGCGAGGAACGAAGAAGTCCGTTGCGCCGGCTTCCACGAAGCCCATCGGCGCTCCGCTATTTTGGATCTGCCGCGGATATGGCGACGCCGCCAGCAGTGCAGGAAATTTCTTGGCTGCGTGGGCGGGGCCTCCAGATGGGAGAAATATGTCCGCCAGGAGTTCAACTCTGTCCCGCACAGGAATCGGAACATTGATACGTGAAGCATCGATATGGAATTCCGGGATGGACAGATTCGCGTAGGCGCGGCCGGTGGTTTGTGGACCGTTGAGCTGACGCTCGCCATCGCCTGTTCCGGCGGTCTTTTTGAGATGAATCATATCGTGTGCCCTGCTGCTGCCGATCTAATTGCAGCGCGACGTCTCGATCGCGCTCCATTTGAACCGACGCTTGCGTGATTCCGGATCATCGATGGGTGAATGCGGAGAGGCCAATCGCACGACCACTTGGAGACGCCGGACGGCGGTCCGCAAAGTGGGACCGATGATCCGGCTAAAGGCTGTTGATCGGCCGGTCAATGCCGCCCGCCGCATGCGGGATTTGCTTGGACAAGCGGCCATCGACACAGAGGAATTTCGCAGCCTCACGCTTTGGCCGCCTTGGCGCCGCCGGCTCGCGCAATCGCCTCGCAGACGCGGCGCGGCGTCAGCGGCGTCTCGTTGAAACTCGCGCCGCTGTCGGCGAAGGCATCGGCGACAGCATTGGCAATCGCGGCCGGCGGCGCGATGGCGCCGCCTTCGCCGAGGCCCTTGACGCCATATTCGGTGGTCAGCGCCGGCGTGATCAGATGCTCGATGCGGATGAACGGCATCTCGCCCGCGGTCGGCACCAGATAATCGGCGAGGCTCGCGGCGAGCGGCTGGCCCTGCGCGTTGTAGGGAATCTCTTCGTAGAGCGCGGTGCCGATGCCCTGGGCGATGCCGCCGACCACCTGGCCGTCGACGATCATCGGGTTGATCATGGTGCCGCAATCCTCCGACACCACGTAGTCGAGCAGTTCGACCGCGCCGCTATCGGGCTCGACCGCGACCAGCACCGCGTGTGTGCCGTAGGCGAAGACGCCGCCCGAATCGGCGGGTTCATAGGTTGCGGTGGTTTCCAAGAGCGGCTCCATGCCGGCCGGCAACTGGTCCGGTCGCGCGTTGGCCGCGAAGGCGATTTCGGCGACGCCGATCTTGCTGGACGGGCCGTGCACCATGCTGTCTTCGATGTGCACCGTGGTCGCGTCGGCCTGCAGGAGGTGCGCGCCGATGCGCCGGATTTTCTCGGCTAGCGCGCGGGCCGCCTGGCCCACGGCGCCGCCCGCGAACACGATCGAGCGCGACGCGAAGGTGCCAAAGCCATAGGGCCCGACCGCGGTGTCGCCGTAGCGGACGGAAATGTGCGCCGGATCGATGCCGAGTTCGTGCGCAGCGATCTGCGCCAGCGTGGTTTCGTGGCCCTGGCCGTGGTTTTGCACGCCCACATAGATCAACACGTTGCCATCCGGCAGCATGCGGATATTGGCGGACTCGTAGCCGGGAATGACGCGGAATTTGCGCTTGGCAAATTCGACAATGCCGTGGCCGCTCTGCTCGGTGTAGAAGGCAAAGCCGACGCCGATCTTGCGGCCGTCCGCTTCGCCGCGCGCCTGGCGTTGGCGGATTGCCGGCAGGCCGATCTTGTCGCGCGCGATCTCCAGCGATGCGACGTAATCGCCGGTGTCGAGCTTCATGCCGGCGGCGGTGCGATAGGGCAGCTCGGCCGCGGTGACGATATTCTGACGGCGCAGATCGAACGGCTCGCGATGAAGCTCGCGGGCCATTTCGTCGACCAGCCGCTCCAGCGCGAAGGTCGCACCCGGCCGCGCCACGCCGCGATACGGGCCCATCGGCGCCTTGTTGGTGGCGACCGTATGAGCGTTGAGCTTGAGGTGGCGCATCCGGTACGGCCCGGTCAGGTTGCGCGACGCCATGCTGGCTTCCTGAAACGCCCCCGTCGGCCACAGCGCGTAGGCGCCGGCGTCGATGTAGATGTCGCCTTCGAGCCCGAGCAGCGTGCCGTCGCGTTCGGCGCAGATGGTCAGATCGTAGGTGTGGTCGCGCGCGTGCGGCGATGCCAAGAGATGTTCGCGTCGGTCCTCGATCCAGCGCACCGGATGACGGACTTTGAGCGCCAGCGCGGCAACCGCGACGTCCTCCGGCATGATCCGGTTCTTGCCGCCGAAGCCGCCGCCGACATCGGGCGCGATGACGCGCACCTTGTGCTCGGGAATACCGAGCATGCGCGACAGCGCCATGCGCTTGACCTGGCCGCCCTGCGTCGACAGATAGACGACAAGTTCGTCGAGCCGATGGTCCCAATAAGCGAGCGCACCGCGGCCCTCCATCGAGACGGTAACCTGCCGATTGAGCCGCAGACGGCGATGCAGCCGCACCGGCGCCGCGGCGAGGATCGACGGATCGCCTTCGACGACGCTGGTGCCGATGTAGGCGTTGCTCGGCCACTCCTCGAAAACGCGCGGGCTGTCGGCGCGCATCGCCGCGACGACATCGACAACGGCCGGCAATTCTTCGAATTCAAGCCGCACGGCTTCGGCCAAATCCTCGGCCTGCGCACGCGTCGGCATCACGCAGGCGGCGATCGTCTGACCGACATAGCGGACACGACCGTCGGCGAGCGGCGGATAGGGACTGTGACGGTGGGCCGAGAGCTCGGGCCCGGCCTCAAGTACATTGATCGGGCCGATGTCGGCGAGCGTGAACACGCGCGCTGCACCGTCCGACGGTTTTATCACGCGGCGCAGGCGCGCATGGGCCATCGGACTGCGCACGAATGCTATGTCCTGCACGCCGGGTATCTGGACATCGGCGATGAACATGCCGTGTCCGTAAAGATGGCGCGCGTCTTCCTTGCGCAGCAGGCTCGCGCCGATCCAGCCTGAGGTCTTGTGGTCGGTCATTACAAAATTCCGGTTGATTAGATCGTCATTCCGGACCGCCGCCAACGGGCCCGCGCGAAGTTGCGCGGCCCGATGACAGGAGGCTCCGCGGCGCGTCCGGAATCCATAGCCCCTGCGCTGGGGTTATGGATTCCGGGCTCCTCGCTTCGCTCGGCCCCGGAATGACATGCTCAGCCCTGCGGCGGCACGTACGCGGCGCCAGTCGGCACGAATTCGTTGGTGTAGAGTTGGCTGGTCGTCAGCGGCGCCGACACCCCGACATATTGCTTGAGCACCGCGATGGTTCCGGCCCAGTCCGCGTCGGAGCCCCAGCCCAGCGGCTTGCCTCTGGTGTTCGGCGTGAGCCAGGTTTCCCACGACAGCTCGCACTCGCGCCTGGTGACGCCGTCATCGGCGGTCGGCTGATATTTCTTCACCGCCGCGATCGCTTCATCGACGTGCTGCCGTCCGTACAGAAACCCCTTGATCGAGGGTGCGACGAATGCGCGAACGAGGTCGGGATCGCTCTTGAGCAGGTCGTGGTGCACGATGATGCCGTTGGAGACGATAGTCACGCCGGAATCGGCGAACCAAAACATGCGGAGCTTCTTCTTGGCGCGGACTTCGATGCTCGGCGCGTAGCTGAACACGTAACCGCCGATGGCATCGACCTTGCCGCTCACCAAAGCCGGCCCCACGCCAGCCGGATCGATGTTGACGATATTGATTTTGGAGGGATCGATGCCGGCGCCTTTGACGTAGGCCGGCCACTGCTGGAATTGCGCGCTGCCGGCGGTCATCGCCACGGATTTTCCTTCAAGATCCTTCGGCGATTTGATCGGCGATTCATCGAGCACCATGATGGCGGCCGGATCGCGCCGGTAGATGGTGCCGACGGTCTTGATCGCCATGCCCTTGGCAACGCTGTTGGCGACGACAAAGCCGTCGGAGAAGCCGATCGGCGTCGCCTTGCTGGCGACGAGCTGGGCGGTGGTGCCGGAGCCCTTGCCGGCAAGGATCGTCACGTCGAGACCGGCGTCGCGATAAAAGCCCTTCTCGTGCGCCACCAGAAAGCCGGCGCTGGCGCCCTGGTAGAGCCAGTCGAGCGTGAACGTCACCGGCTTGAGGGCGGTCGCCGCGCGCGCGACGAACGGTGCCGGCAGGGCAAACGCCCCGGCCGCGACGGCGGATTGTTTGAGAAAGCGGCGTCGGGATACCGGCGCGGTCTGAGAACGCGAAGAGCGCATGGCTTCACCTCCAGGGATCAGTGTGCCGGCGAGACGGGCGACGGCAAGCTTGCGCGCCCATAACTTGATAGCCGGTCGCAAAGCCGCTGGAAAGCAAGCGTTTACCGCCGGTGGACGGCTGTGCGTGACCCGTGAAGCCGCCGCCGTTCGGCCGTTCAGGTGGTCTGCGGCGGCACGTACTCGGCGCCGGTCGGCACAAATTCGTTGGTGTAGAGCGCGCCGAGCGCCGGTGGCGCGGTCACGCCGCCATACTGCTTGAGCACCGCGACTGTCGAATTCCAATCGGCGTCGGCCTCCCAGCAGAGCGGCTTGCCCTTGGTGTTCGGCGTCACCCAGGTCTTCCAGGACAACTCCAGTTCGCGATGCGCGATCGCCGGATCGACCGTCGGCAGGTAACGTTTGACCGAGGCGATCGCCTCGTCGGGATGCTGACGCCCGTAGAGGAAGCCCTTAAGGCTCTGCGCCACGAAAGTGCGCACCAGTTGTGGATCGCTCTTGAGC
>JBOHIU010000034.1:0-27442 GCA_050725855.1 Xanthobacteraceae bacterium
TTCAGTGCGGGAAATAGTTGGCCATCACGCGGCAGCGCTTTCACGTAATCCAGGAAGCCGCAGTGGACCAACGCGCTGTGTATCGGCACCACGCGCGTGGCCGCTTCGGTCTTGAGGCTTTGGCCCGGATTGTCGTCGCTCACGTTGAACAACCATATGCCTTCCTTGCGCTGCACGTCGCCGGCGCGCATCTGGCAAATCTCGTTTGACCGCATTCCGCTAAAGAGCCCGACCAATGGGATCCAAGTCATCGCATTTTCAAACGTGTACTTAGCCGGGCGGATTCGCTGTTCGGTTGGCGTGTGGCGCAATAGCGGCGTACTAAACAGCTTGTTCAACTCGTCGGTCTTGTAAGATCGCCATGAGCTATTGGTTTCTTCAAGCGTTCGCCCCGCGAAAGGATTGCGCCCTTCAAAGTGTCCCTCTTTGTCCGCCAACCTGAACACGCCAGAAAGAGCATGAATGTATGAGTTGATGGTTCGGTTTGTGAGCCTGCCCGAACGTTTGGTGCTCTTTTCAACCAGCTTGTTCAAAGGCAACTCTTGCGCGCCTTCGATGTGGTGCCAACCGGGGTCTAGCTCGCCAATCTGTTCAAGAAACTCGGTTGCCGTCAGCTTGTCGATCGCGGCAAGCGGGGCGTCGTCAGTGAAGTCTTTGAATAGACGGAACACGGTTTCCCGTTGACGTTGCGTGTGAGCCGTCATTTTGCCAGCCTTCCGCTTGGCTTCAATGTATCGCGCCGCCGCTTCTGAAAAACGCATTCCGCCATCACTGCGAATGCGCACGACCTTGCGTTGCTGGGCAACAATTGGCCGTAGCGTTCGGGCGTCAATGCCATGTGCTCCGAGGAAGGTTGTCGGCGTTTCCGATGGCTTGCCTTCCAGCGCACGCAAACGACCGTTGACCGCTTCAATGAGCGCCCGCACCGCCGCTTGGCCCATGAGCCGATAAGTCTCGCTGCCAAGCTCTAGCTGAACGCCAGTCCGTCGCTCGACGGCCTTCAATTCGTGGGCGATGGCGTCAAAACTCGTCAGGTCGTCGATTGAGGTGTCTGGTTCACCTGGGTCTAGCGAAATAAGTCCCATACCTTCAAGGAAACTGTACAGGCCCTCGTTAAGGCTTTCGCGCTCTTCGTTGATGGACAACCGACGCCCCTTGGCGTCCGCCTCCATCCGTTCCAGTGTTGACGTGAAAATCTCTCGCGCCTGCGCGTCGATTTCGGCAAGCGACAATGGCTCGCCGGTCTGCGCCCGCTGGAAAGTTTCGCGCCATTGCTTCACAAGCGGCCAGCGCCGGTCCTGAGCTTCACCGAGCGATTGCGTTTTGAGGCTGACCACGATCTTGCTGAGCGGCCGGCGGGCGTTTCCCTTGCGTCCGTCGCTCACGAATTTACCGCGTAACGCCCGTGGCACGGCCGCGACGAAATACCAGCCTTGATGCCGCTGCCTTAAGTACCTTGTGTCGGCCACGCCGTGCTCCGCTGATGGTACAGGTTGATGGTACAGGTTGATGGTACAGCCTAATGGCACAAGACCCTAGACGAAACAAGATAAATGAGGCATAATCGGTGTTTCTGGTTAAGTGGTCGGTTGCCCCTACAGCGCCCACCAGCCGCTTCGCGGATGCAGCCCGCAAGCTATCCCACCGCAGTAAGTCCCTCCTGAAATATGCATTTCGAAATTCCCACGCCGCACATGACATTCGATGTTGGGCTCGAAGACGGCGCCAAGATCCGCGTGCGGCGTCACGGCCGAGCCGGCGGGCCGCGTCTTATGCTCGCGCACGGCAATGGCTTCGCTGCCGACGGCTACTTTCCCTATTGGCAGCACCTGTTGGCCGACTTCGATTTGCTTGTGTTCGACTGCCGCAATCACGGCCAGAACGTGCCGGTGGTGCCGCCGCACCAGACTTACGGGCAACTCGTTCGCGACCTTGAACGGGTCATCCAGGACGTGAATGCCCGTCTTGGCGAAAAGCCGACCGCCGGCGTGTTTCATTCGATGTCCGGCCGCGCCGCCATGAAGCACGCGATCGAGGCCGGCTGGCGCTGGGATGCGCTGGTGCTGTTCGATCCGCCGGACGTGCCGCCGCCCGGGCATCCGGCCTTTGACACCATGGCGGCGTTCGAAAAGCGGCTGACCGCGTGGGCGCCTCGACGGCGTCGGTACTTTGCGTCGATCGATGAAATGGCCGAGGAGTATCGCCAATCGCGGGCGGCGGCGCGCTGGGTGCCCGGCGCGCACGACCTGATGGCCCACTCGGTTCTGCGCAAGAGCAAGGACCGCGACGGCTATGAACTCGTTTGCGATCCGGAAAACGAGGCCGCCATCTATGCCGAGGCGATGAGCTTGAATCTGTGGCCCAGCGCGAGCGCGTTCGGCGGCCCGGTGAAACTGATCGGCTGCGATCCGAACATGAAAGGGGCCGCGACCGGCTCGGCAAATCAGGCGCTCGGCACCGAAGGCGGCTACGATTACAGCTTCGTCCCCGACAGCGGCCATCTGTTGCAGATCGAGAAACCGGAAGCCTGCATCGAGCTCACGCTGGAATTTCTGAAGCGATCTGGACTGGCCTAGGGATGACGATCACAGCGACAAATAAGGATCGTTCAGCCGCTTGTCGTTCCGCCGCCGCTGTTTGATCACGTCGCCGGTCGTCCAGTATTCGGACCGCACGGCGCGGTCGGCCTCGACCTGGAATTCCTCCGGCCATTGGCCGAGCGAATACCCGTACCACGGCATTTCCGGCTTGAGCGGCGGCAGGCCGAGTTCCTGCCAGATCTCCTTCGCCTTCTCCATATATTGCCTCGCGGGCAGTGAAATCGGCGGGTAGGGGCGCTTGAGCATGGCGTTGATCAGCATCGCCGAATCGTTGGCCTCGTAGTGATTGTCTTCGGCGCCCGCGCGCGGACCGTGACCCATGTCCTTGTGGTCGAGAATGCGCATGTCCTCGTGCGGCCGCATCCGATACGCCATCGCCCACATCACCATGTCGAGATTTTCCGGATCGATGTCCTCATTCACCGCGATCGTCATCTTGCCGACCGACGACGAATAGGACGAGGCGCCGTAAAGCGCGCGCCACACCTCGGCATCGAGGGTATCGGATTTCATCTGGATCACGACGAGCTTGCGCAGGTTGGTCAGCGGCTCGTGCATGAAGACGCGCGTCACGCCGCTGATATTGAGATGATGACGCAGGTGATGCAGGAACGCCGGCTCGTAGGCTACGCGCTTGATCAATGACGACTCGCTTGGCGTCACCTGACTGATGATCGACACCAGCACCGCATCCTGACGGCGGGTGATCGCGGTGACATCGAAGTAGGCGTTGTATTCCTTCAGGTTCATGTAGCCGTGGGATTCGCCGAAGCTTCCTTCCGGCTCCAGCCATTCGGTATCGAGCAGGCCTTCGACAACGATCTCGGCCTCCGCCGGCACGATCAGGTCCACCGTCTTGGCCTTGCAGACGCGGATCGGCGCACCAACCAGCCCGCCGGCGACGGCGAGTTCGTCGAGATGTTTCGGCAACTTGTGCACCGATGCGAAGGTGATCGCGGGCGGCGCGCCGAGCATCAGCGCCACCGGCATCTTCTCGCCGCGCGCCTTGTATTTAAGGAAGTGCTCGTGAATGCCCTGATTGAGCTCGATCTCCGGATTCATTCCCATGCGGGTGCGGCTTTTCACCATCGAACGGTAATTGCCGATGTTCTGCATCCCGGTGTCGGGATCCTTGGTAATGAACATCGAGCAGGACGCGTATGGCGCGTTATCGAAGCCAGGAGTGGAGATCGGGATCGGCAGCGCGTCGACGCCCCGGCCGGGACGGTCCAGGTCCTGTCCTTGGATGACGACTTCCTGGCAGTGCGGATTTTCGACGAATACCGGCGGCAGCGGATGCTGCTCGGCGTCTTCCCATTTCTCCTGGATCTTTTCGACGTCGCAGCCGATGCCGATTCCGTAAATCTCGCGGTTGGAGGCGAGAATCCCGACCGCCACCGGAATGGCGTAGGATCGGCCGGTGCTGTCGACGACGTTCTCGAACAAAAACGCCTTGCGCTCATTTTCGGGAATTCCGCCGCGGAATTGCCAGCGCACCAGGGGGTGCATCTCGCTGTCCTTGTTGATCGGGCGCGTGACACGGATCAACAGACCCTTCCGCTCGAGCGCCGCGATATGCGCGTGCAGGTCGGGATATCCTAGATCTTTCATGTTTTCCTCCGGCGCAGCGGGCGCACCGCCCGCGAAATGTGGTTAGCCGCCACGCCTGCCGCGACACGGCCGGCCAGGACGAGAGGCCAGGTCACCGTCGGTTAGGGCTTTCGCGCGGTGAGGCCGATCATGGCGGACATGCCGCCATGCGAAGCGCCTTCGTGAATCTCGCGCTCCTCTTCGACGATTTTCAGGTCGCGGTAATCGCCGAATGCGTGCCTGAGCAGGGCCGCCGTGTAGAGATGGTCTAGGTCCCTGGGTCCGCCGGTGCCGTATTCCAGCTGTTTGGGCGTATAGCCGTGGACGATGAGGAGGCTACCGGGCTTGAGCGCCCGCCGCATCCCCGCCCACTTCACGGCGCGCTGGGCCGGCGAACTGAACTGCGTAAAGACCTCCGCAACCACGTCGAAAGCGTCCGGCGGGTAATCCCACTTGTGTACATCGGTCTGCCAAAAATCGACATGCACGCCCCGCTCGACCGCCAACGCATTGGCCTTCTTTTGAGCCGAAGGCGAGAAATCGATCGAGACGACGTCAAGGCCCTGCTCGGCAAGCCACACCCCATTGCGTCCCTCTCCGTCGGCGACCGCCAACGCCTTTCCAGATCGCGGCAGCAACGGTCTGCATGAGGCGAGAAAATGATTGGGTTCCTTGCCGAAGGCGTATTCAGGCACCGCATAGCGGGCTTCCCAGCGTTGGTACTCATTGAGACTCACGTCCTGCTCCTCATGCGATGCCAATGACGATTTTGCCGAAATGAGCGCCGGAGGCCATGTGCCGGTAGGCGGCCTGCGCGTCGCCAAACGCGAATACCTTGTCGATCACCGGCTTGATGGCGTTTGCCGCGATGGCCTTATTCATCGCCGTGAACATCTCGGTCGAGCCGACGGAAATGCCCTGCACGTTGGCCCGCCGCGAGAATATCAGCCCGGGATTGAGATCGGTGGCGCCGCCGCTCAGGCCGCCGATCAGCGTAATCTTGCCGCCGACGCGAATGGCGCCGAACGAGCGCGTCAGCGTCGCCGCGCCGCCGACCTCGACCACATGATCGACGCCGCGTCCGGCGGTCAATTCCATGACCGCCTTTTCCCAGTCGGGCGTGGTCTTGTAGTTGATGCCGTGCACTGCGCCCAGTGTTTTCGCACGGGCGAGCTTCTCGTCACTCGACGAGGTGATGATCGCCGCGATACCCATCGCATGGGCGAATTGCAGGCCGAAAATCGAGACGCCGCCGGTACCCTGCAGCAAGACCGTGTCGCCGGCCTTGAGCTTGGCGTGCTCCATCATCGCGTGCCAGACGGTGACGGCGGCACAGGGCAGCGCGGCGCCTTCCTCGAAGGAAAGATGCGCCGGGATTTTGACCACGCCCTCCTCTTCCAGCATCGCGTATTCGGCGAGCATGCCATCGATACCGCCGCCGAGCGCGCTCGCATGGCTGTCGGGCGCCGGATCGCCGCCGGGCCAACGCTGAAAGAAGTTGCCGGCAACGCGGTCGCCGGCCTTAAAGCGCGTCACGCCCTCGCCGACTTCGACCACTTCGCCGGCACCGTCCGACAGTGGAATGACGTTCTCGCGCACAGGCATCCGGTAGCTGCCGCGCGCGATGCCGAGATCGCGATAATTAAGCGAGCAGGCGCGCACTTTAACAAAGACCTGGCGATGCCCCGGCTTCTGCGGATCTGGGCGTTCGACGGGCATGACGGATTCGATGCCGGCGCCGCCTTTGGGTATTTGGTAGGCTCGCATCACCTTCTCCCTTGCACGCACCGCGAGGTAAGCATCGGTGCACACTCTCCCTGCGTCACGATGTACGCTAGGCTTTCGCACAGGTCCTTTCAACGCATTGAGGGCGGCAAAACCGCCACCCTCGCATCTCCCCCGCTCCCATTACGAAGCTATTTGCAGATCGCGCCAGCGGCGACCTTGCACAACCACAGCCTGCCGCAGCAGCCTTCGCAGCAAAACCATTCATCAACCATGGCGACAATAATCAGCGCGTTCGCGCAGAAACGGAAGCGAAAGGTCGTGGGATCGATTTGCAAGCCGCCGAGAGCAGAAATGCAAACGGCCCCGGTCCCGAGGGAAAGGGACCGAGGCCGTTCTCATGCCGGTTGGCGCCCCATCGTACGCCCCTCCCCGACACGGCGCCGATCATGCCGTGTCGAGGTTGATCGTAGGTTGACAGACGAGGCCGGCGAGTTGCGAGCCGCTTATTTCAGCGCGGTAGAAACCGACGAGAATGTGGTGTTGAGGTTCGAGCCCAAACCCTGGACGACTGCAATAATTGCAACCGAAATGCCCGCGGCAATCAGGCCGTATTCGATCGCGGTTGCACCACGCTCATTGCTGAGAAAATTCCAAAGCAGATTGCGCACGATTTAGTTCCTTTCCATGGTGGTTGCCCCGTGCAAGCGCGCAAACGCACGCACGGCAATGCCTACCTAAAGGGTTGCAATAAGACGTTAATCCTTGCGGCAAAATGATCGCGAAAATTCAAGGCAGATTTCAGAGAAAAGGCGGTACGAAGTCTCGATGACGCTCCCATGGCCGGCGCATTCAACGTTCCGGCGACGCGCGCGACAAGTTCTTTTGCCTCAGCTCGGCAAGGTAGTCGCTCCAATATTGTTCGCGATTGCGGCCCAGCTCCGACAGATAGTCCCAGCTGAAGATGCCGGTCGAATGCAGGTCGTCAAAGACGAGTCGAACCGCATAGTTGCCGACCGGATGCAGCTCGATGATCTGCACGTTCTCCTTGCCGGCGACGGTACGGCGCTCGCTCGGCGAATGACCTTGAACCTCGGCGCTTGGGCTGCGGACGCGGAGATACTCGGCGGCAAGGTCGAAACTCTCGCCGCCGTCGAATGTGACGGCAAGCGCCTTGCGGTCCTTGCGCAGCCGCAATTCGATCGGCCAGGGCGAGGTCATGATCCCGCCGCCGCGCGACCGCCATTTTGCGCGATCAACTCCACGAGCTTGTGCGGCGCAATCGGCATCTGCGCGATGCGCACATTGAACGGGGCCAGCGCGTCCTCGACGGCGGAGATCAAGGCCGCCGCGGCGGGTATGAGACCAAGCTCGCCGACACCCTTGACACCGAGCGGATTGTGCGGCGACGGGGTCTCCCGATACAGCGTCTCGAATTTCGGCAATTCGGTCGCGGTCGGAAGCAGATAATCGGCAAAGGTCGTGGTGACCGGCTGGCCTTCCGCATCGTAGCCCATCCATTCAAACAGGCTGTTGCCGATACCATGAGCGATCCCGCCATGCACCTGGCCCTCGACAATCATCGGATTGACGCGGCGCCCGGAATCCTGGAGGGCCACATAGCGGACGATATCGACGCTGCCGGTCTCGATATCGACCTCCACTTCGACGACATGGCAGCCGTTGGAATACGCGAGCTTGTCGACCCGGAAGGTCGCGTCCGCCTGCAATCCTGGATCGACGCCTGAAGGAAAGCTATAGCCCGGCGCGCCTTTAAGAATGCGCGCCAGTTCGCCGAGTTTGACCGAAAGCTGAGGAGCGCCGGCCACGCGCACTTCGCCGTTGGCGATTTCAAGGTCCTCTTCCGCCGCCTCCAGCACATGACTGGCAAGCTTGCGGGCCTTGGCGGCGACCGCCTGCGAGGCCAGCAGAACCGAAGACCCGGCGGTGACAGTCTGTCGGCTGGCAAAGCCGCCGAGCCCGAGCGAAGCGGCCGCAGTATCGCCCGCCGTCACGACGACGTCCTCGGGGCGAACGCCGAACGTTTGGGCGCATATTTGCGCCAGCGCGGTCGCCACGCCCTGCCCCATCGCGGCGGCTCCGGTCGCGACGAAAATCTGACCAGTCGGCGAAACCCTTACGCCGCCGAACTCGAACGGTCCGCGACCCGTGCCTTTGATCCCATGCGCGACGCCAATGCCGAGATAGCGGCCGCGCTCGCGTGCCTCGGCCTGACGGCGTGGAAAATCCGACCAGCCGGCGTGCTGGAGCACTTCGGCCTGGCAGGCTGGATAATCGCCGCTGTCGTATTGCATGCTTTCACCGGCACGCGTCTTCAGCGGTTTCAGATAAGGCATCTTCTCCGATGGAATGAGATTGCGGCGGCGCAGTTCGGCACGGTCGAGATCGAGCGCGCGGGCCAGCGCATCCATCAGCCGCTCCATCGCGAAAGCCGCCTGCGGATAGCCGGCGCCGCGCACCGAAGAGACCGGGGCCTTGTTGGTGTGGACAGCCACAACATCCATCGCCAGCGCCGGGACCAGATAGGGGCCGGTGAGCGTCGTCGCCGAATTGTAAGGAATATTCACGTCCTGCAGGGCATAGGCGCCGATGTCGTGAATGAGACGGCCGCGAATGCCACGCAGCCGGCCGTCGGCATCGGCGGCGATTTCGATCGACCAATACTGATCGCGCTCCTGCGCCGCATTGGTGAAATGTTCGCGACGGTCCTCGATCCATTTGATCGGACGCCGCAACAACGTTGCGGCGGCGACAACCGCGACATCCTCCGGATAAACGCACAGCTTCGGCCCGAAGCCGCCGCCGACATCGGGAGTCGCGACGCGCAAATGATTTTCGTCGAGCGCGATATAGTCGGCGAAAGCATAGCGAAGGTCGTGCGGTTTCTGCGTGGACGCCCAAACATTGGTTTCGCGGTCTGACACTTCCGTCAGAATGCCGCGGCCCTCCATGGAATGCGCCGCGCCGCGATGCATCCACAGGTCCTGGTGCACGACATGCGCGGCCTTGGCGAAAGCGGTCTCCGTGTCGCCGTATCCGACCCGGTACGAAATCACCTCATTGGTCGCAAGCTCGCGGCGCACGCCGGGACCGCGCGCGGCGGTCCGGCAGTCGGTCGCCGCCGGCAGTACATCGTAATCGACGGCAACGAGGGCTGCGGCATCCTCGGCGAGATAGCGGTTGGCGGCGACAACAATGGCGACCGGCTCGCCGACAAACGAGACCTCGCCGTCGGCCAGCGCGAAGGCCCAGCTCTGGTCGAGCCGCGTTCCCGAATTCGAAAATCGCATCATGCGGCGTTGTTTGAGCACCGGCATCAGATCGTCGAGTGTCAGCACCGCGGCCACGCCCGAAAGCTCGCGGGCAGCCCGCGCATCGACACCGCGAACGAGCGCGTGCGGATGCGGAGCGCGCACGAAAGCGGCGGTGAGGACGCCCGGAGACGCGATGTCGTCGACAAATCGCGCGATGCCGCGCAACAGCTTGTGATCCTCAATCCGCGGAACGCGTGCGCCGATCAGTTCGCTCACAGTATTGTTGCTCGCTCGTGCTTAGCGTTATGGCAATGATCTAAGACTGCCGTCCGGTGAACAAGGCCGCAATTTGCCGCCAGATGACCCGGAAGATCAGCGACAAGCCCGAAATCGGCTTTGCGGCCGGCGGCATTGGTGCAGCCCGTAGCGTTTGTGCCGGCTCAGACTTCGGTGCAGGGGCGGCGGCTTGCGGCGAAGGCGACGCGGGCGGTGCGGGCCGCGCAGGCGACAGCGGCGGCGAGGTGGGTAGCTCTTGGGCCAGCCAAGTGCGCAGGTTCGTCGCAAACTGCCCGATGATCTGCGCCGCCGTAGCCTGGATCATGCCGACGCCGCGGCCGTATTGCGCCACGGCCCCCGACAGCATCAGATCGGTGTGAATCAACACCTTGGAGCCGGCCGTGGCGGGCTCAACGCGGAACGAGGCGGCGGCGCTGGCGGCGCCACGCCCCTTGGCATCGCTGCCGTGCGCTTTGACGCGTGCGCTGCGATTGGCTGTATCAATACTTGCAAGCTCAACGCGCCCGGCAAAGGTCAACGCCACCGGACCAAGGCGGACCGAAATCTTGCCCTTGTAGTTCTGTGGATCGATGACCTCGGTGAGTTCCGCCCCCGGCATGCACGGAGCAATGCGCGGAATGTCCATCAATAGCGCCCACGCCTGGTCCGGCGCTAGCGGGACATCAAATGAATTGTCGAATTCCATAAGCGCACTCCGTCCACTCATTCCCACGCAGGCGGGAATCCAGATCCAGCACACCGGTATTCAGCGAACTCAATCGGGTCCTCGCCTTCGCGGAGACGAGCGGCAATTATATTGTGCACCCCACCATCTCCCGGGTGCCGATCGCATTCCAAATCCACCGCGCACAGGCCAACAAGCGATCGTCTTCATATCGCCGCGCCACCAGCTGGATGCCGACCGGCAGATTGTTGGGACCACGATGAGTCGGCAGCGTCATCGAAGGCGTGTGCAGCGCGGTCCACACCGCCTGCATCCTCGGGTCGCCGGTATAGGAAAGTCCAGATGGCGCTTCGCCCAGTACACACGGTACGAGCAGCACGTCGATATCCTTGAATACCGCGGGCAACAGCGCGCGGCATTCATCGATCCGGCGCCAAGCCGCGACGTATTCCTCGCGCGTGGTCTTTTGACCGTTTTCAACATACTGGCGCATCTGCGGCGAAAGCCGGTCGCGATGGCGATCCCACAGAAAGGCCATGCAGGCGGCACGCTCGTAATTGTTGATGGTGCCGCGCGCGATGACGTGCAAGCCGACAAACGGCGCAGGCAAGTCGATGTCACGCACGGCGGCGCCGGCGTTGCCCAACGCGCGCGCCGCGTTTTCCACGGCGGCCTTGGATTCCGGCTGTGCGGCATCCCACATGTCGGTGCGGCAAAGTCCGATGCGCGGCGCGGCGCTTGAACCGCGCGGCGCGGTCACAGGCCGCATGCTCATCACGCCCGCGAGCAACTCGATGTCCGCGATCGAACGCGCATGCACGCCGATCGTGTCGATGCTCTCCGCCGCCGGCCACACGCCCATCTTGTTGAACATGTTGTAGGTCGGCTTGTAGCCAAAAATCCCGCAATATGATGACGGCCGCAGCACCGAGCCGCCGGTTTGCGTGCCAAGCGCCGCCGGCACCATGAAATCGGCGACGGCGGCCGCCGAGCCGCTCGACGAACCGCCGGGCGTGTGCGCCGCATTATGCGGATTAGTGGTCACGCCGGGCGCAATACCGGCGAATTCGCAGGTGACCGTCTTGCCGAGGATGACCGCGCCGGCGCGCCGCAACAGGGCGACGCATGACGCGTCGGTTGGCGGCCTATGGCCGCGATAAATCGGCGACCCCATCTCGGTCGGCATGTCGAACGTATCGATGATGTCCTTGATGCCGACCGGAACGCCGTGCAGCGGACCACGGCTCGGGCCGCGATCAAGCGCGCGCGCCTGAGCCAGCGCGAGCTCCGGATCGAAATTCACCCAGGCCTTGACGGCGTCGTCGCGGGCATCGATGCGCGCAACGCAATCGCGCACAACAGCTTCACAGGTCGTCTCGCCCGCGGCGATCTTGCGCGCGATTTCGATCGCCGGAAGTTCGCTCAGCGCGGGCTTGACCTTGACGTCCATGGTCAGTTCTTCCCAGCGCGACCGGCCGAAGTGCCGGCGATCTTACCGAAGACCGTGCCGGAGATCAGACCCGAACCGCCCGGGTAGTTGAAGTAGAACAGGCCGCCGACCAGTTCGCCCGCGGCATAAAGGCCGCGCATGGGCTGGTAGTCGGTATTGAGCACCTCTCCGTCGGTGTTGATGCGTAAACCGCCGAACGTGAAGGTAACGCCGCAGGTCACCGCGTAGCCTTCGAACGGCGGCGTATCGATCGTGTTCGCCCAATTGCTTTTGTTGACCGCCAGCCCGGCCGTGCAACGAGCGTCTTTGATATTGGGATTGAATGGGACGTCGGTCTTCACCGCCGCATTGTATTCCCTGATGGTCTTGAGAAACTCGGCGGCATTCACCCCTTCGAGCTTCCCGGCAAACTCCTCGATCGTGTTCGCCGTCACTTTGGTGATCTGCCGGATCTTATACTCGTCGCGCTGCAGGTGCTTGGTCTTCTGGTCGAAAGTCTGCCAGGCGAACTGGCCGGGCTGTTCGAGCACGACGCGGCCGTATTTGGCGTAAGTGTAGTTGCGGAAGTCGGCGCCCTCGTCGACGAAGCGCTTGCCGGTGGCGTTGACCAGAACGCAAAACGGATAGGAATGCTTCTGGAATTGATCGCCGACTGCGAGGTCGCCGAATTCGGGCGCGTTCATTTCCCACTGCACGGCATGGCAGCCGGACCAGTTGCCGCGCGGCGCGGCGCCGATGTCGATCGCCATGCGGATGCCGTCGCCGGTGTTGAATCGGCTGCCGCGCACCTTGGCGAGATCCCAGCCGGGCCCGAGATAACGCGTGCGCCATTCCGGATTGGCTTCAAAGCCGCCGCAGGCAAGCACCACCGATTTCGAGCGCAATTCGCGCACCTCGCCGTCTTGACGCACGCGCACGCCCTCGACCCGGCTGCCGTCGAACAGAAGACCGATCCCGCGCGTCGAATACCGGATCTCGACGCCGCGCTTTTTCGCCGCCGCGGTGAGCTGATTGACGAGGCCTGGGCCGCCGCCGACGGACTCGACCGTGAGCCCGCCCCAGAACTTGAACTTGCCCTCGATCTTGAACGCTTGGCGGCCGTAAATCGGAATGAGGCGCACGCCTTTCTGCCGCATCCAGTTGAGTGAGTCGAAGCTCTTGGTGACCAGCAGCTCGACCAGATCGGGATCGGCGCGATTTTGCGTCACTCGCGCCATGTCGTCGAAGAACTGATCGGCCGTGTAGGTACCAAAGTCGGTCGTTGCGATTTCGGCGGGCGTTAGATCCGGCACCAGGGTCTTAATATCGTCCACGCCGTTGTAGACCACGCGGATCGAGCCAGCGGTAAAGCGGCTGTTGCCTCCGGATTCGTCCTCGGGCGCCGCCTCGCACATGAGCACCTTGGCGCCCTGCTCCTGCGCCGCCAACGCAGCACAAAACGCCGCGTTGCCGGCACCGACCACGATCACATCCGCAACTTCGTTCGGCATTTCCTGTCCTTTGACTCGTCACCCTTAGGTGCTCGGCGCGACGCGCCGAGCCTCGAAGGGGCTACCACACCACCTCGCGAGTCATCCTTCGAGGCCCGCTGCGCGGGCACCTCAGGATGACGCTCTTTACTACTCCGCCGCCACCGCGGCGCCGCCATGCGCCTCGGACCAGCCGGCGGGATCCTTCATGAATTCTTCCACTTCCCTGAGTTTGCCCTTGTCGAACTTGCCGCTTTGCTTCGCCACTTCCAGAACGTCCCACCAGGTCGCAAGCGCATGCAGCGTCACGCCAAGGTCGCCGAGAATTTTCTTACCTTCGGGAAAGATGTCGTAGAAGAAGAACACGAACACATGCTCGACGATGGCACCAGCGCCGCGCAACGCCTTGCAGAAATTTACCTTGCTGCGGCCGTCGGTGGTCATGTCCTCGACCAGGAGCACGCGGTCGCCGTCTTCGATGTGTCCCTCAATCTGCGCATTGCGGCCGAATCCCTTCGGCTTCTTGCGCACGTATTGCATGGGCAGCATCATCCGATCGGCCATCCAGGCGGCGAACGGAATTCCGGCGGTCTCGCCGCCGGCAACTGCATCGAATTGTTCAAAACCGGCCTCGCGCAGCACCGTCGCCACGCCGAAATCGACCAGCGTTTGCCGCACGCGCGGAAATGAGATGAGTCGTCGGCAATCGGTATAGACCGGGCTTGCCCAGCCCGAGGTATAGATAAAGGGCTTGTCGCTCATGAAGCGGACCGCGTCCACCTCGAGCAATATCTTCGCCGTCAGTTCGGCCATCACCGTCTTGTCGGGGAAGGCTGTCATATTTCAGTCCCTTGTCTTGTCGTCGTACGGCTCGGCCGGGCGATCCAGTATTCATTGGCGATGCGTTTCAGGGGGCGCGCCGGGCCGCCCGCGATTACTGGATGCCCCGCCTGCGCGGGGCATAACAATGTTAACTCAAGCAACAACCTTCCATTCGATAGTCTCGCCGCCGCGATACACGATCGCACGTTCGTCGGGGCCCGCGACCTTGACTTCCTTGGGCGCGGTCCACGCCGATTTCTCGAGCGTGATCGTCTCCTCGTTGGGCGCCATGCGATAATGCTTCGGCCCATTGAGCGAGGCAAAGGCTTCCAGCCTGTCGAGCGCGCCCTCCTCCTCGAACACCCTGGCGTAGGTTTCGATCGCCACCGGCGCGTTGAACATGCCGGGCACGCCGCCGACCGCGACCTTCCGCGAATAGGGATGCGGCGCCGAATCGGTACCGAGGAAATAGCAGGCGGCACCGGACGTGGCAGCCTTACGCAGGGCATCGCGGTCCGTGGCGGTTTTGATCACCGGCATCACGTACATATAGGGATTGATCCCGTGGCCGAGCGTGTCGTTGCGCGTCTGCACCATGTGATAGGGCGTGATGGTGCCGCCGACCTGCGGCGCGGCGCTTTTGACAAAATCAACGCCATCCCTCGATGACAGGTGCTCGAGGATGAAGCGCAGTTTCGGAAACCGCTTGATCCATTGCGACAGATAGCGATCGATGAACACTTTTTCGCGGTCGAAGACATCAATATCGGGATCGGTCACCTCGCCATGCATCAAGAATGGCATGTCGATCTTTTCCATGCGCTCCAAGACACGCATGACTTTATTGTAGTCGGTGACGCCGGCCGCCGAATTGGTGGTGGCATTCGCCGGATAGAGTTTGACGCCGGTGAACACACCGTCGCGAAAGCCGCGCTCGACATCGTGCGGATCGGTGTCGTCGGTGAGATAGCAGGTCATCAGGGGCCTGAATTTCAATCCGGGCGGCAGCGCCGCCATAACCCGCTCGCGATAGGCAATGCAGTCGGCAGTGGTGCGCACGGGCGGAATGAGGTTCGGCATCACAATGGCGCGGCCGAAGTGCTTGGCTGTAAACGGCAGCGCCGCCTTGAGCATTTCGCCGTCGCGCACGTGCAGGTGCCAGTCGTCCGGCTTGCGGATAGTAATGCGTGTGGTCATGGCAGAACCGATACACCTCTCGGATGGACAGAGCCAACGCGGCGGCCCATAGCCGGGCCCGTCGAAAAGCCTCCGCCATGCAGGAAAGACAGGCGACGGCGGCAGCTTCCATGATTGCAGCGGTGGGAACAGCCGCAATGAAAGTCCGCGCACTCTAAGCGCGGCGTGTACCAAAATCAAAATTTTTTCCAATTTCTGTACGAGTGCTAAGATCGGCGCCAGGAGCAACCCTTTGGCGAAACGACTGCCGGAAAGGCGGAGATCTGACGAATTTCGCGCGCTCGCGGCTGACGCCATGCACCATCTTCAGGCGGGCCGGCTCGCGGAGGCTGAAGGTGCCTGTCGGGCAGCGCTGGCCGTTGCTCCAGACGATCCGTTCGTCACGCACAATCTCGGCGTGGCGCTCGCGGCACAAGGCCGTCACCGCGAAGCGATCGGCCGTTTCGCGGAGGCCTTGCGCGGCGATCCCGGCTTCGTCTCGGCGCATTACAACCGGGGCGTCGCGCTGATGGCAATCGGCGATACCGGCGAAGCAAGCAAGGCGTTCACCCGTGCCACTGTGCTCGAGCCGCAGCATTACGAGGCGCATCGAGCGCTCGGCTTTCTGTGGCTATCGAAGGGCGTGCGCGGGCGTGCGCTCGATCATTTTGCACGCACCTACGAGCTGCGACGGGGCGATGACCGAACCACCATCGCTCGGAAGTCGCTGACGACAGCGACGCGCCCCAAGCTCGAACACGATGCCGAACAATTTAGCTATCTCGCGCAGCGCACGCGCGACCGGTCGCGCTTCGAACTGCTGTCGCGCAGCTACCGCGCCGTTGCAGAGCAACTCACGGACGACGTGATAACGTTATCGGACGCCCAGATCGACGTATTGGGCGAGGATTACAATACGCCCGTTCATCTGCATGCCGCGCCCGAAGTCGCCGGCGGCGCGGTCAATGAACGCACCGACCTGCCCCTGCTAACGGCGTGCTTCCAGGCTGACGGCGCAGTCTCGGTCGATGACCTGGTCACGCCGCAGGCGCTCATTTCGTTGCAGCGGTTTCTGCTCGAAAGCACGATCTGGCACGACTTTTCCCACGTCGGCGGCTTCCTCGCCTCCTATCTGGAAGACGGCCTTGCCTGCCCGCTGCTCCTGCAGATCGCCGACGAGTTGCGCCGCGCCTACCCCGAGATTCTCGGCCAGCATGCGCTATGCCAGGCCTGGGCCTTCAAGGGCCTTCGGACCCAGTCGGCCGTCGACATTCATGCCGACGACGCGGCAGTGAGCGTCAATTTCTGGGTCACGCCGACGGGCGCCAATCTCGATCCCGCGCACGGCGGCCTGGTGGTCTGCCGCGTGCCGCCGCCCGAGGACTGGAAAATCGAAGGCTATGGGGCCGATCGGCAGCGGATTGTAACATTTTTGGCACGAAGCGCCGACAATGAACTTGTCATACCCTATCGCCAGAACTGTGCCGTGCTCTTCCGCTCGCGCTTGTTCCATTACTCGGATGTGCCGATGTTTGCGTCAGGGTATGAGAATCATAGGATAAATCTGACGCTCCTGTACGGCGGAAGATAAGCGCTTGTAGCGGCAAAATCCGTCGGATCACGGCGTGTTCCAAAATTGACACAGTGCCCGACAGTCCCCATAATCCCGAATCTGGTGGGATGATTTACCGCCCTGGCCGAAAATGGTCGGTCATCTACGCGGCGAGGCCCACCAAAGGCACGCGCCACAACGGAATCCGCTCAATGCTTGCCGACCCGAACCAGAATTACACAAACTCCGCCCTGCGCGTCGGCGACATCGACCCCTATCCGCAGCGGCTGGTGGGCGAGTTCATTGCCACGGTGGTTTCCAACGCATGGGTCAACGTCGAGTACAAGCACATTATCCTCAAGGTGCATGCGCAAGCGCTGAAAGCCTATGCGGGGCAGATGTTCCACCTGCTCTGCCCCTCGCCCGACGGAGCCGAGGTGTGGATGCGCAGGCCAATGAGCGTGTATCGCGTCGACCAAGCGAACAATCAGATCGAGTTTCTGTACAAATGCGAGGGCCGCGGGACGCGCGGCATGGCGATGCTGGAGTCGGGCGACGAGTTCAACATCACAGGTCCGCTCGGCCATGGTTTCAAACTGGATCCGTCATGGCGCAACCTCGCGGTGCTGGGCCGCGGCGTCGGTCTCGCCACGCTGGCGCCGCTATCGCAGCTCGCGGCCGAGAACAAAGTCGGGGTCACCGCGATCCTGTCGGCGCGTCATGCTGGCGTGGTCATGTCGCGGGAGTTGTTCGAGGGGCTTGGCGCAAAAATCATCACGGTGCTGGATTCCGACGGCACGAGCGCGGTCGAGAATGTCGAGAAGATTCTCGAAGGCCTGATCGCGGACGGGAAGGCCGACGCGTTCTTCACCTGCGGCTCGAACCGGCTGCTCAAGCTGATGCAGCGGCTCGGCCGGAAGCACAACATTCCGGGCCAAGTCGCCATGGAGCAGATCATGGTCTGCGGCTTTGGCGCCTGTTACGTCTGCATGCGCACCTTCGAAGTCGACGGCCAGCGCGTGTTACGCCGCGTCTGCCGCGACGGCCCGGTGTTCAACGTGCAGGAGGCGGTGGGATGGTAGATCTTTCCGTCGAGATCGGTTCGATTACGCTGCAAAACCCGGTGCAGCCGGCGTCCGGCGCGTTCTCCTGGGAGTACAACGACGTCATCGATCTAAACCGGCTCGGTGCGCTGGTGGCGAAGACCATCTGCCGCGAGCCGCGGCTCGGCAATCCGACACCGCGCATGGCCGAGACCGAGGCCGGCATCATCCAGTCGATCGGCCTACCCGGAAAGGGTATCGATTATTTCATCGCCCACATCGTCCCCGAATACGCCAAGTTCAAGCCGCCGCTGGTGGTAAGCTGCTCGTCGGAAAGCATTGAGGATTTCGCCGCGCTGGCCGAAGAACTGAGCGTGCCGGACGTCGACGTGATCGAGGCCAATATCTCCTGCCCGACGCGCAACGCGACCGGCGGCAACTTCGCCATGCACGAGACCTACACGCGCGATTGCATCACCGCGATGCGGGCGCGAACGACGAAGCCGCTGTGGGTGAAGCTGTCGCCGAACGCCGGCGATGTCGTCTCGATCGCGCGTGCCGCCGAGGAGGCCGGCGCCGATGCGCTGGTGATCGCCAATACCTTTTTATCTCTGAAGATCAGGACCGACAATTTCCGCCCCGCGCTCGGCAACAAATTCGGCGGGCTGGTGTCGCCGGCGCTCAAGCCGATCGTGCTGCGAATGGTCTATCAGGTCGCCAAGCAGGTGAAGATCCCGATCATCGGCATCGGCGGCGTCACCAAGGCCGAGGACGTGGTCGAATATATGCTGGCCGGCGCCAGCGCGGTCGGCATCGGCTATGCCGGCTTCCGCAACCCGACTGCCTTGATCACCATCATCGACGATCTCGCAGTCTGGTGCGACGAGCGCGGCATCAAGAAGGTGACTGAGCTGATCGGCGCCGTGAAGGACGAGGATATGGAGACCGACACGCTCGCGGCTGCATCAGTGGGGGTTTAAGGCCATCGCTTCCCGCCTCCGCATCCGACTGATCGCGGTCTTTTGCTGGCGATGCCTCAGAGCTTTGCTGGCGCGGGCATGACCGTGCCGCAGCGCTTGCAAGTGCGGGCCTCGTTCGAGCCGTAGAAATTCTCATAGGCGCGCGTGACCGGGTCGGCCTTGTAGTCGTCGACCACGTAGGTCTCTTCGTGCAAAAAATTGTCGCAGCTCTGGCAGTACCAGTGAAACCGATCGACATCGCCTGTCACCCGTGCGCGCTCCACGACGAGCTGGAACGCGTCGGGCGCGAAGCGGGGCGAATGCGGCACCAGCGGCGGCTGAAACAGGCAGGAGCCCTCGGGCACGAATGCCACCTTCTCGATGCCCTCGGGCGTGCGATAGTGCAGGTGCAGATCGCCTTTGATCGAGTATTGTATCTCGTAGCTCGGATTGATGTGGAACTCGCTGCGGTATTCCCGGCCGCGAGCGATAAAGGCCATGGACTCGGGAGTAAGCCACAACTGATGCGTCCGCTTCCCGGTCGTGGTCAGATGCTTCATGATCCCGTCGAGGTCGATATTCGGCATCTCGGGCATAGACATCATGGGTAATCCTCCTTTTCGCGGCGGCAGCGTCCAGACTCACGCCGCCACCGCTTTGGCCGCTTCTTCGGCGTCCGGCTGCTTGAAATTTTGCAGCCGCGGATAGACCTCGCGCGCAAACAGCGTGAGGTTATCGACGGTCTGCACATGGCTGATTTCACCGCCCTGCCCCATCATCAGAAGGTTACCCATGCCGCCGCAATGGCCGCAGAAGTCGACGATCTGATCGTAGACTTCGTCGGGCGTGCCGCAGAACAGTACCCCGGCATCAATCAGTTCGTCGACGCCAGCATGCTGCATCGAGATGACCTTCCCGGACTTGGTGTAGGTGCGCGGCGGCGTCTCACCGCGTAACAGCCTCGCATTGTCCTCGGGCGAGATGTATCCGGGCGGATTGCGGAACGGCAGCGCCACGATCGGACTGGTGCGCAGATAGCCAGCGATGAGATCGCCGCGCCGGCGCGCCTCGTCCTTGCCGTTCGCGACCGCGACCAAGCCGAGATAAGCAAAGCGGTCCGCGCCCGGCGCCTTGCCGTGCTTCGCCAGATAGCCTTTACGATACGCATCATACATTCGCCGCGTGCCGTAGCCGGTGCCAAGCGTCGCCATGACGTAACCGCGCTCGCCCAACACGCGCGCTTGCGCGGCGCTGCCGGTGGTCGACCAGACAGGAGGGTGTGGCTCCTGCCACACCCGCGGCCAGACGTTGACCTGCCGATACTGGAAAAACTCGCCGTCCCAATTGAACGCCTCGTCATGGGTGGTCATAGCCTTGAGGATGAAATCGTGCGCCTCCCAGAAGCGATCTATCAGTTCGGTCGGGTTGCGATTGGAAGCGGCGATCTCATACGGGATGCCCTTGATGAATCCCATGTCGAGGCGGCCCCGGGAGACCACGTCGATGGTCGACAACTCCTCGGCGGCGCGCAACGGATCCGGCCGATGACCGATCGGATAACCGAGCACCAAGAGCCGCGCCCGCCTGGTGATGCGGGCCATCACAGCGAGCCCGATCGCCACCGACGAGGACATGCAGGTCGCGGTCTGATGATGCTCGTTGAGCATGATGTCGAGGCCGAGTTCGTCAGCCAGTTGCCACTCGTCGTAATTGCGGTGGAACAGATCGGCAGCGATATGCGGATCGCATTTGCGGTTCGGGAAAGTCACGCGCAGCGTGCCGGAATGCTCGGCCCATGCTGGGAAATAGGCCTGTTCGCTGAAGTGATAGACTCGCATGCGCGTCCTCCGGCAACGAATATTATTGTGTCCGCCAACGGGTCCGGCCCGAAGTGGCCGGCCCGATGACAGGCTCCGGCGGACGATCCATCATTTAACGCTACTCTAATCATTCTCGACGGAGCATCAATCGCCGTAGCAGTCGCATCCTGTTGTCGGGATCAGCCGCAACCGGCCCAGTACCGGGAGCAATGTGCTATGGTTCCGGCGGAAGACGGGTGAATGGGGCGGAGCAGCACCGCAACCGGCGGCCGAAACCGTGGGGTAAGTAAAAGATGACGAATGGCTCGGGCCAGTTGCACGTTCTGATATCCGGCGGATTCTCGTCAGCGTACCAAAAGCTGGTGCCGGAATTCGAGCGGACAAGCGGCCTCGAGGTCAAGACCGGATCGGGAGCCTCGCAGGGAAACGGACCGCAAACCATCGCCGCGCAACTTGCCCGCGGCGTGCCCGCCGATGTGGTGATCCTCTCGCGAGAAGGCCTCCACGATCTGATGGCCGCGGATCGAATCGCCGCCGGAACCGACACGGATCTGGCGCGGGTACCGCTCGGCGTGGGCGTGCGTGCGGGAAGCCCAAAGCCGGACGTGAGCACGGTCGAGGGCTTCAAACAGATTCTGCTCACGGCCAAAACCGTCGCTGTGCCGGAAAGCACCAGCGGCATCTGGCTCATGGCCGATCTTTTTCCGCGGCTCGGCATCGCCGACAGGATCAATGTCAGGCCGGCGCCGCGCGGCACGGACGCAACTCGCATGGTCGCCGCGGGTGAAGTGGATATTACAGTTCAGCCGGTCAGTGAAATTTTGCTCGCGCCGGGCGTCAGCTTCGCCGGCCGCCTTGCACCGCAGATTCAGTTCGTGCAGACGTTTTCGGCCGCTGTCGTGGCGGGCTCGAAGCAGATCGAAGGGTCGAAGCGCCTGATCGACTTTCTAGCCTCGCCCCGCGCTTCATCGGCAATCAGAGACAGCGGCATGGAGCCGCTTTCGTCCTCGCGGTAGGGCAAAGCTCGATCAGCATGACGATTTTACTCGTGCGTCACGGTGAAACGGACGGCAATGCAGCGCGTATCCTGCAGCGCCCCGACGCGCCGCTTAATGAGCGCGGGACGCGTCAGGCCGAGCGGCTCGCGCAGCGCCTTTTCGCTCACGGCGTCGTCCACATCCTGTGCAGCGATTTGCCGCGCGCGCGCATGACCGCCGCGCCGCTCGCCGCGCTCTGTGGAATTGCGATCGAGGAAAGCCCACTGTTGCAGGAGCGCAACTTCGGCGATCTCCGCGGCACGCCCTATGGAGATCTGGCTGAAAATCCATTCGGGCCAGACTTTGCGCCGCCCAATGGCGAAGACTGGCCAAAATTCCACGCACGCGTCGCGGAGGCATTCGCCTTCATCGTGGATCGCCGCCGCGGCGTGAATGGCACGCTGGTGGTGGTCACCCATGGCTTGTTCTGCCACGCCACCGTCGAGCGACACGCGTTGGTGCCCAGCGGCGGCGTAGTCCCAGAGCGCTTCGACAACACCAGCGTTACCCTGCTGCATGAAAACGCACCGCACGCGGTCGACCTGTTGAATTGCACTCGGCATCTTGCGCCATTGCTGGCAGCCGAGCCATTGCCGGACATCGAACGCGGCACCGGGCCGGCGTAGCGCCGTCCGCAAGGCCGAACGTCCGCGCGTTACCGCGTGCTCATCGTCGCGTCGACAAGATCGCCGGCGCGCACGCTCGCCGCCGGATTTGCCGCCGCTTTCGCCGCGGCCGCCACGGCTTCGGCCGTTACTTCCTCGGCGTCGGGCTGCCTCCAGGCCTTGAGGCGCGGATAGACCTCGTTGGCGAACAGCGAAAGATTGTCGACCGTCTGTTCGTGACTCAAAAACCCGGCGTGCCCCATCATCAACAGATTGCCCATGCCGCCGCAGTAGCCGCAGAAGTCGATGATCTGTTCGTACGCCTCATCCGGCGTGCCGCAGAACAGGATGCCGGCGGCGATCAAATCCTCGACGCTGGCGCTGTGCATGCTGATGACGCGGCGATCCTTGGTATAACTGCGCGGCGGCGTCTGCCCGCGCAGCAGTCGTGCGTTGTCCTCGGCGGAAAGAAAACCCGGCGGATTGCGAAACGGCAGATGCACTATGCCGCTGGAGCGCAAATAGCCGGCGATCAGATCGCCGCGCCGGCGCGCCTCGACCTTGTCCTTGGCGACGCCGACCAGACCGAGATAGGCGAACCGGTCGGGACCGGGCGCCTTGGCCCATTTCGCCACGTAGCCGCGACGATATGCATCATAAAGCGGACGCGTGTTGTAACCGGATCCGAGCGTTGCCATCACGTAACCGCGCTCGCCGAGGGTTCGCGCCTGGGTGGTTGATCCGGTGGTGGTCCAGATCGGCGGATGCGGTTGCTGCCAGACCTGCGGCCAGACGTTGACCTGACGATAATTGAAGTATTCGCCTTCCCAGTTGAACATCTGGTCGTGGGTGGTCATCGCCTTGATGATAAAATCGAGCGCCTCCCAGAAGCGATCCATCACGCCAACCGGATTTTGGTTGGAGGCGGGAAATTCGTACGGCACGCCCTTGATGAAGCCCATGTCGAGGCGGCCGCGCGAGATCACGTCAATCGTGGAAAGCTCCTCGGCGCAGCGCAGCGGGTCCTGCCGATGACCGATCGGATAGCCGAGCACGAGAAGCCGTGCGTTGCTGGTGATGCGCGATAGCACCGAAAGTCCCACCACGACCGTCGACGACATGCAGGTCGCGGTCTGGTGATGCTCGTTGAGCATGATGTCGAGCCCAAGCTCATCGGCGAGTTGCCATTCGTCGTAATAGCGATGGAACAAATCGGAGGCGACGCGGGGATCGCATTTGCGGTTGAGCAGATTGACGCGTAGCGAACCGGAATGATCGTTCCAGGTCGGATAATAGGGCTGCTCGGTGAACTGATAGACTCTCATGATCGCTCCTGGAAGTCGCCCGGCTTTGGTACCGTCTCCATCATCACGCTCCCGCGAACGCCAGGACTTTCTCGGCGAACAGCTTAGGTTGCTCGTGATCGGGAAAATGGCCGGCGCGATCGATCGTCTCGAAGCGGGCACCGGGGATCAGCGCGCAATAGGCGCGGCCATAAGCGTCGCTGAGCATGCGATCCTGCGCGCCCCACAGGAACAACGTCGGAATGCGGATGCGGTGCAGACGTGTTTTGAGTCGTGGATTGTGGAAGTACGGATTCCAGGCGAAACGCGCCGTCGCCTCTCGCGCTCGCGCCGCCGCCAGTACCTCGGCATCGGGCAGCGCCCCATAGTCGCGCGCGCCGCGGGCCGGATCGCAATAGGCGACGTCGAGAAACTCCTTCTCGGTCAGCGCGAAGACGTCGACAATATCGCGCGTCTCGCGCTCGCCGACCTTGATGCCCACGGCGTTGGCCATGATCAGCTTGGAAAAACGCGCGCTCGACTTCACAGCGATCTCGGCGGCGATCCAGGCGCCGAGCGACACGCCGACGACGACGAGATCCCGCAGATCGAGCTGATCCAGCATGTCGAGATAGAAATACGAAAGCTCGTCGATGGTGCGCATGCCTTTGGGCAGATCGGAGCGGCCATAGCCCGGATGGGTCGGCGCGATGACGCGCGCGGCCTTGGCCAAGTGGTCGATTGCCGCCAGCGCCGGCTCGATGCCGTTTTCGGCGTGAAGGAAGAGAAACGGACGCCCCGATCCGCGTTCGATGAGATCAATCCGCGTACCATTGACCATCAGCGTCGGCGCCGCGCTCTCGGCCGTAAGCGACATTCTCTTTCCTGCTCCAGCTATCCGGGCGCTTTTCAAGCCCGGCCGTTTGTTCTAGCACGGTAGGCACTCTTTACCATCGAGCGTCCGCCGTTGGCGACAAACATGCGTTGCGCAAAAGGCATGAGCGTAACGTTGACAGAGCGGGCAAGATAGCGGCGAGCCGTCAACGGGAGGTGCAGCCATGGCCGACGACAGCATCACGGTTGACAAAGACATCGCCTATGCCGACCACGATGGCATCGAGCTCGCGGGGGACCTTTATCTGCCGAAGGGCAAAAACGATGTGCCGGCCCTCGTCGCAGTGCACGGCGGCGGCTGGGTGCAAGGCGTGCGCGCGGCGTTCCAACACTGGGGGCCGTATCTCGCTGCGCGCGGCATCGCGATGTTCTCCATCAGCTATCGGCTGGCGACCAAGGACAAAACCTATCCGCAGGCCGTCCAGGACGTGCTCGCCGGCGTCCAATTCGTGCGCGGCAAAGCCGCCGAGTTCGGCATCGACCCGGCGAGAATCGGCTTGATGGGCGCGTCGGCCGGGGCACATCTCGCCGCGCTGGCGGCGCTTGGCTACTCCTCCGGCAAATTCTCCAAGGCCTATCCGCGAGACGCCTTCGCGTCCATCGATGCCGGCGTGAAATGCCTGGTCGGCGTTTATGGCATCTATGACGCGGTGGCGATGTGGACGACCTACCAGCTCCAAGGCGGGCGCGACAATAATTTCGGAAAATTCATGGGCGTGCCGCCGATGGAGAACCGTCAGCTTTATTTCGACGCCTCGCCGATCAGCTACGCAACCTACGCAAGCAACAAGATCGGCGTGCTGCTCATCACCGGCACCGCCGACGACCTGGTCGATCCGCAACAGCAGACCTATCCGTTCCAGCTCGCGCTCAAGCAGGCCAGCTTTTTCGTGCGCCCCTGCATCGTACATGGCGCGCCGCACTACTGGATGAACGATCCAATCGATGAGCCGGGGAGCTATTCCGGTTTCGTGGCGCCGCGGCTGATGCGTTTTCTCGCCGAAAAGCTGTGAACGAATAACGCGCCGGTCCGACCACGCATTCCCTTTGATGACCCAGGCGCGGACGAATTTCTCACATCATTTCTTGTCCAGCATCAGCGTGCCTTCCTTGCGAATGAGCGGCTGGATCGCTTCGGCGAGCTTGGCGAGCAGCCACGGCAGAACTACCTGCAGATTGACGCTGTCATCCAAAACATCGATCGTGCCGCTGATCGCCTGTCCCAACGCGCTGACCCGAAAATCGAGATGATCGCCGCTCCAGGTTTCCTCCTGAATCGTGAACAAATGGGAGAAATGCGAACGTGCGCCGTCAAGGCCGGCTTTCACCCGGCGCGCCGCTTCATCCTTGCCGAGGCGATGCGGAATCGAAACAAACATCGGCTTGGTCATGGAGCCTCCGAAGCCGTCAGCGCCGAATATGGGAAGGCCGGGACACCGGCGCGCTATTCCGCGGCCACGCGTTTGCCGATCGCGGCGTTGACGGCAGGCATCACCTTCTCGGCCATCAGTTCCATGGATCGGCGTGACAACGCCGGATCGGCCCAGTCCTTGCCGCAATAGAGCAGCGTGCCGAAATCGCCGATCTTTTCGTGCAAGGCGAGCAGCGCATCGACCACGCGATTGACGCTGCCGCGAATGATGACATTGTCGAAAATATAGTCGAGCGTCAGATCGGCGTCCGGCATGTCGGCGCGTTCCTTGAAGCCGCCGAGCTTGTTGCCCTTCTTCAGCTTGGCAGTGAGCTGGTTCATGTAGAAGCGGTACGGGCTTTTCGGATCGTCGCCCCCATAGGCTCGCGCGGTCTTGTCGTCATCAGCGACAAAGATCGAGCGCGCCACGCGCCAATTGGCGCGATCGGCCTTATGGCCGCCCTCGGCGCAGCCGTGAGCATAGTTGTTCCATTGGCCGAGCAGCCAGTTGGCATGCAAAAAATGCGAAGAGATCGGCCACCAGCCACGACGACCGAGCGCGATCAATCCCTTCGAATAAGGATCGGTCGCGGTGCCGAGAATCGGCGGATGTGGCTTCTGAAAGGGTTTGACCACGCCGCCCAGACCAATTTCAGGCCATAGCGTCTTCGCGGTGGAGATATTCCAGTATTTTCCCTTGAGATCATACGGCGCCGCCCCCGTCCAGAGCGCCAGAATATGATCGATCGCTTCGGCAAACATGGCGCCGCGATCCGCGTCGAGCAACCCAAGGGCCTCCATGTCGGTGCGCAGCACGCCGGCTCCGATCCCAAGGAGCAGACGACCTTGGAGCAAGTTGTCGATCAACGCGGCCTGCGTGGCCAGGAGGAGCGGATGGCAGAACGGCAAATTCGCCACCGCGGAGCCGAGCTTGATGCGCGAGGTAAAACCGGCGAGCGAGGCCACAAAGGTCAGACTCGACGGAATATTTTCTGCCAGGTCGGTTAGATGTTCCCCGCAATAGCCCTCGACATAACCGAGGCGGTCGGCGAGTACGAACGCGTCGCGGTCTTCCCGCAGCGTCTCGGAATAATTCCGCGTGAGCGGATGGACGGGCATGATGAAGAAGCCAAGCTTCATGTCTGTTCTCCGAGTCCCCGCGAAGCTGCGCACGAGCGGCAAGGTTATGCCATCGCGCGGCGAGGTCAATTCGCGGCAAGCAGGTTTCGGAAACCATCCAGCGGATGCGGTCGCTTGCGGCGAACAAGCGTGATCGCGACCAGTGTCGCTCCATTCGGCGGCCAGCACTCGCCGTCAGGTCGACCGCGTTCGAATGCCGATAGCCACAAGTTCGCTTTTAGTCGGCCAGTGTTGGCCCTCGCCGTGCCTCGCCGACAAGTTCGCTCAGCGGCTTGTAATCAAAGAACAGGATCATCGTCGCCGCCGATACCAGCATGATGCAAACGGCGAGCACGAGAGGAGCGACGAACGCGCCGGTCGCCTGCGCGATGACACCTGTCAAGTAGGGCGACAGCGTCGCGCCGAGGATGCCGAAGAAATTCATCAGTCCGCTGAGCGTACCGGTTTGGTTCGGCGCAATATCCGTGCAGGTCGTCCAGAACGGGATCACATAGAACGACAGCCCCGCATTGGCGATAATGATCATCGTCACCGCCAGCGTGTTGGACTGCGTTGTCGCGGCGATCAGCGTCGCGACCGCGTATGTGATAGCGCCAAGCCCGACGAAAAATTTGCGATGGAACCCGGCTC